>CAWTZT010000023.1:0-2997 GCA_963919845.1 Thaumarchaeota archaeon CSP1-1 | reverse complement strand
TGCTATCTTCTTTTGAAGAAATATCTGTAATATTGTCCATTCCTTTTTCTAAATCTATTACAACTTCTCCAGAATCTCCCTTGCCAGAAAATTCTGCTTTTGAATTTGAAGTTTTTATGGTTAGATAATCTGATACAACTTGTACATCACCTAAAATTTCATCGAATTTACCTGGAGTTAGTCCAATTTTAGCATCATATGAAATTTTGGGGAGGGGGGTATCTGAAGCAGAGCTCTCAATTAATCTCATTTTGTATTTTTTTGTTTTTCCAATAGTAACTAATAGCATATTTTCAGCTGAGATGCTAAGTTCAATACTATCTTGTTTGTTAGCGCGTTTAATCAGTTTCGAAAATTCATCGACACGAACTCCAAATTTGATATCACTGTCGCATTCATATTTTTCGAAGGCTGAATTTGGCCACGAGATGTCTATTAATGCAACATGAGATGGATCCATTCCTCTAAAAGTAATTCCTTCTGCATTAGACACAAACGTGGCTTCTTCTACTAGTGTTGATATTGCAGAAATAATTGCCTTCAGATCATCGGAACCTTTAGTCTTTGCAGAGAACACCAAACTTAATCACATGTCTAAGATGTTCAATTTAACGTTATGCGTAATTTCTCCAAGTATGATTACATTTTGTACAACGATAAAATTGGGTAGTTGGTTCATCTGCACTCCGAGTTTGAAGCATCCACCATACTGCTTCATCATTTCCACATTTTTCACAATCAATCTTTATACTGGGAAGAGTTTCCTTATCTTCATCACTCGCTAAAACAGTAAATTCAGATTTTGTTTCTTCTTCTTTATTCTTATTTTTTTCTTTTGATTTACCTTCAGAATAACCACATTTAGGACAACTTAGTACCGAGTCAGAATATTTTTTTTTTAAACGCAGATCACATTTAGGGCAAAACTTCATTATTTTATTTTAATTTTCGAATTAAATAATTTTTTTAATTCGTTTACAGATTCTATGGCTGAATTAGTAGCGTTTACGAGTTCTTTTAAGGGATTTCCTTTAGAAGAGTTAACTCTTATCCAGCATTCATTTGTGAGAGGATGCTTCACAATCAAGCCTGCAAAATCAATGTTTTTTTCTTTTAGTAATTCGTGTTGGACTACATACAACATTCCAATATCAGGGTTTTGTACTGATAAATTAACTTCTTTTTGAGATGATTGTGTAATCTGGGCATCCAATGTATTCGAAAAAGAAACTTATTGTGGATATAAATCATTATGACCGATTGAACTTGGATAAAAGCAATATTTCTGATATTTCTTTAACAAAATCAAAGGATGAATTTTCATTAGATGACGATATAGACGTTGATGTAAAATTTTCCATTCAAGGTAATTTACGAGAAGCCTTCACTGAAAAGAACTGGACCAAGGCATATAACAAAAATGATAACCTCTTTAAGCTAAAGTATGGCGTAAAACTCCTTTCAGGTGGAGTTAGAAAACGTGAAATTGGTAAACCAATTGATTCTTACAGAAAAGCGGCCATTTTTTGGACTCGAAATCCAAAGCTTGTAAATCCAATGAAAAAAAAACGGGTATGGGTTCAAATCGCTAAAAATTTTGAACCATTCATTAGACTTACTGAAGAAGAAGTAAGACAGGAATTATTTGATTTTGAGGAGAAAATAATTTTTAAAGCTTCTGAACTTGGAACTGGAAAACATAAGCTCGGAGCTGAAGCTTTCGTATCTTGGCAAAAACATGACTATACAGAACCATTTAGTACTAAATCTCATGCAGGCGAAATTGAGATTAATATCAAATAGGATATAAGTGGAATTTGTAGAGAATCAACATGGCAAAATTCGATGGACTCCGAGGACAAGAATTACTTGAGGTGGAGGATCCTGATAAAGAAGGCGGTGTAACTTTAATCTTCAAAGATAATCGTTTCATGTTTATCAAAATAGAAGATGGAAAAATCGTTACACAATCTATTCCAGAATAGTCACTTACCTACATGTTTTTGATAAAGACCAATAACAAATTCTTGTCTTTCAGATTGAATTGATCCTGGTCTTTCTTTTCGTACTTTTTTTATAGCATCTATTGCAGAATATTTTTGATATTTTATCAGATAGCATGCAAGTATTGTTCCAGTTCTACCAATCCCAGCAGCACAATGTACCATTACAGGCTCGTTTTTGTTTATACTTTCAAACATAAAATCAACTGCTTCATCAATTTTGTCCATGTCAGGAGCATTTAGATCTTCAGTAGGTATATGAAGATATTTTACATTCTGAATCCATGATTGTGGCAAAGCATGTTCAGTCATTGTAATTATTGATTTTACACCTTGTTTAAGAACCCAATTTATTTCATCATTAGTAGTAGGCATTCCAGAACCTGCTATTTTGTCATCAATTAACCACGAAAAGTTTGTTGGTTTTTTTGTTATTTTACCATGTACTTTTCTCCATAGATTTCCTGGTTTACTCACTAGTTAGGTTTGGTTTCTCCATATATTTACACAACTAAGGAAAAAACTAGTTTAGTTTGTATAATAGAAAAAAAGAAATTAAAAAATGGAAGAACTATTAGTCTATTAGTTCAGTCCAACCTTTTACGAAGACTGAGTTTTTGTAGAGTGGAACAGGTTGTCCAACTGTAAAGTCCATTGGTCTCATCCAAAATATTGCCTTTGTTGGGCAAACTCCAATACAAGCACCATCGGAGATGCATCGTTCTGGATAAAAGACAAATGCCTTACCTCTCTTCCAGCCTTCGACTGGTTTTACTCTAAGAACATCTGGTCCCAAAGTTGTACATATTTCAACACATAGTGCGCATCCAATGCACATTTGTTCACTAATGTCTGGTAATATTGCGACTGGCATTATAATACAACCTAGCTTCTGATCTTAATATAACTTACCCAAAAAATGCATATTATAACGCCGTTAGAAATTCTATAATATTGATAGAAATTTTTTGATCGCTTTAGTTTAGTCATTCTA
>CAWTZT010000022.1:0-3832 GCA_963919845.1 Thaumarchaeota archaeon CSP1-1 | reverse complement strand
GATGTCTTGGCTAGCTAAAAGCGATTGTATCTCAGAGATTGCTTTATCAAAAATGTCAGGATCAAATCCAAGCTCAGTTAATTGTGAGCGAATATTAACAGCAGTTGCCTTTGCAGCCAAAAGATTTGGGCTGTCTTTCATTCCTGGAGCAGGGCAGATGTCCATGTCAAGATCCATAATGCGTATATTCTCGTTTCTTAGCTCCTCAAAGACTCCCTCCTGTAGCTTTCTTGAGACAAGCGCAACTACACTTAGTCCAAGTTTAGATAACAGTCCAAGGGCTATCCCAAAGTTGCCTGAGGTGGCCTCAATTATTGTCTGTCCACTCTTAAGCTTCCCTGAAACAATGGCGTCATGAATTATGTGGACTGCAGGCCTGACTTTAATTGAGCCAGTTAGCAAGTTAGAATCAAACTTGCCAAAAACTTTTAGATCTGAATCGGCAAGATTCAGATTGTACACGTTTTTTGCACATTCTTTCAAATCTTCAGTTAAATCAATTAGTGGTGTTGCGTTGACTACCTTTGCTTGGCCCTGTTTGTCTTCTAGATGCGGAACCTTACTCCATATCTCTTCTTCAAAGTGCTCAAGCAGAACATTGTCAATGTTACTTCCTTTAGTTTCTTCCATTAATCTTTCTCCTCTGCAGTATCATCAGCTAAAAGCTCATATAAAATATCTGCCAGTCTCTATCGGACCGCTTCATTTTTGGATTCTAAAGATGACTAAACTCTTCTTTTTTTCAAAAATTCTAAATTACTGTCTTGAAACATAAAATCTGTAAATGCCAAAAACATTGTTTGTAAAAGAGATAATCTTAATTCTCAAAGATCCGAGACTATGTCCTAGCTGTGAAAAAGCCGATAAATTACAAGAAAACATCATATTTGAAAATAATTCCAAAGGAAAAACATTTCTCTGTACTCGTTGTGAGGCATTAACCGTTGTTACTCATCTTAACCTAAAACGAGTTGAATTATCAAGCAAAACCAATGATAATATCATGCTAAAAGAACCTTACAACATAAGAAAAGTTAATTACTAAATTTTTTTCTTAACTTAACTCTACGCTCCCAAACAAAACAGTTTTCTATACCCTGGAATTTAGCTGAAAGTATGTCAACTAAACTAAAAGGCTCTGGTGGTCACATTATAGCTGAAATCACTGATGAGCAAAGCAAAAAGGCAGATTTAGGAGTGGGAGAATTATTTTTGGCACCAGTTGGACGAATAGAACAAAACAAGATTTCAAACTATTATTGCAAAAATTGTGATCAAGACTTTGAAGCCGCACCAAAAATTGAATTTGAAAATCCTAATGAACAGGTTGCAGAAGGTATGATTCTACAAGAAAAAGGCAAGTATCTATGCACAAAATGCAATTCAATGATTGGAGAATATCGCACGTTTTTAAAGAATTAATTTTACGATTCTAAAATTTGTTTTTTAATTTCAGGTCGTTTATTATTTCCAATATCATATCCATCTAGTCTTAGAAATTTCAGTGTGAGCTTGTAAACTAATTCATCGTGGTCAACTTTTTCTAAAAGCTCGTTCCAAGTTATTTTTTCTTTTTGATCGATTATCTTTTGCAATTGATGATTTGTTTCTTCAGCAATCTTTTTGCACTGATCAAATGTTTTTCCATTCTTATAGGCACGAGTTCTTGTGTCACAACTATCCATTATGTTATCTAACCTTAATGGCTATGTCCACAACCACAAGAATCATGACCGGACTCGCCTTGAGGTGATTCTTTAGTTTCACAACGAGAACATTTGTTTGAACCTGTAGGAGAAAAGAATCCAATCCCACATGATACACATTTCATACTTGACATACAAAAACTAGTTTATGGTAGTATTTATTGATATAACATAGTATGACTGAACCTACCATTTTGATTGTTGAAGACTCACCTCCTATGACAGAAATTCTAAAAAAAATCTTTCAAGCAAATGTCAGATGCAAAATATTAGAAGCCACAAATGGAATAGAGGCAGTTAAAAAATACAAGCAATTCAAGCCAGACCTTGTTACAATGCGCATAGATATGCAAAAGGCAAGCGGTATCGTGGCACTGAATGCAATTATGGAAATAGACCCAAATGCTAAAGTTATCATAATTTCAGCTAGATCCCAAAAAGACCTTCCTGAAGATGTGCTCAGAATGGGAGCAATAGGCTATATCACAAAACCATTTGACAAAAACGTAATCACCCCAATTCTAATCAAAGCTCTAAGAGAGACAATTGTTGATAAAAAAAGCTAATATCTTATGATGATAATATTTCTTGGAGCAATATGAGTCCAGATAATTCATCAGGTACCCCAATTAGTGCTATTATGACAAAAAATCTAATTACTGTAGATTCCGACACTACTGTTTTTCAGATTGCAAATTTGATGGAAAAGGGAGGAATTGGTGCAATTCTCGTAAAAAAGGATAATGTCCCAGCTGGCATCATTACTGATAGAGATTTTGCAATTAAAATTGCTGTTAACAAGTATCCATTAGATACCCCTGTGAACAAGATTGCGTCATATCCTTTACAAAAAATTGATGCAAACGATTCAATTTTGGCAGCAGCAGAACAAATGTCTTCAAAAAAGATTCGAAAACTTGCAGTAGTCAATGATGATAAAGTAATTGGAATCATTACTTCAACTGATATCGTAACTCATCTGGCTAACAAGAAAAATCTTTAGTAAAATAATTTGATTATTTTAGAATATTTTTCATTTCTGTATAAAAGTTAATTTCTTAGCTTACATATACAGATAGTATGGGTCATCAGTGTTATTATTGTGATCAGATTTTTGATTCTAAAGAAAAATTGTATGATCACTTAGAAGATCATTCGAAACCTAAAAAGGAAACCAAATCTTAGGTTTTTCAGATTTTTTTTATTTTATTATCTAAATAATCCTTGGAATAGCTTGAAAAATCCATCTAGAAAACCTACTTCTTTCTCAGGTTCTTCAATCTCAGCTTTTTCTTGTTCAATTTGTGGGTTTACGTCTTGTGATTTCTTTTTATTTTTGCAAATGAAACAAGTATCTTCTTCAATTATTTCAGCTTCTGGTCCTTCATTCACCACAGATTCAATTTTAGGATTAGGTTTTACCTCAGCTAGAATTGTATCACTAATTGTTTGAGATGCTGTATTAGCCGCAACTGGAAAATTGAATGGTTCTGATTCTCGTATAGGGGTAATATCAATTTCAGGCTCTTCTTTAACATCTATTACTTGTTTTGGTATAGGTTCTTGTATAACCTCTTTTACTTGCTTAGGTTTTGGCATTAAAGTTTCAATCATTTGTTGAAGCTGAGGAATATGTTTCGGCCCTTGTTTTGGTATAGGTTCTTGTATAACCTCTTTTACTTGCTTAGGTTTTGGCATTAAAGTTTCAATCATTTGTTGAAGTTGAGGAATATGTTTTGGCCCTTGTTTTTGTTTAGGTTTTTTATTTTGTTTAATCTTTATCTTTTCTATAGATTCTGGTTCTTGCACAACTTCTAATTCTATTTCCTCTACCTCTTGCTCAATTTCAATTTCTTCAACTTCTTGTTCTAGCTTTACTTCTTCAATCTCTACCTCTTGCTCAATTTCAAATTCTTCAACTTCTTGTTCTAGCTTTACTTCTTCAATCTCTACATCCTGCTCAATTTTAATTTCTTCAACTTTATTTTTCTCAACTTCTTTCTCTTCAGTAATCTTTGGATTTTTTTGAGAATGTTTATCAAAAATCTGGGTACCAAAAATTTCTAATTCTAGAAACTCTGATGCTGTTACACCTCGCAAAGAAATGTTTAACGTTCTATGACTTG
>CAWTZT010000021.1:0-6425 GCA_963919845.1 Thaumarchaeota archaeon CSP1-1 | reverse complement strand
TTCAATTGTACTTTTCATTGATGAAGATAATGGTTTTCCAGTTGCATCTTTGTTAGTAGGTCCAATAATTGTTGCAAGCCCCATGTCGTGCATAGCTAATGATGTTGGAACACCAGCCCGACTTCGTCCCTCATGTTCTTCCTTAGAAAATGATCTCCATTCAGGTCCTGAATCAACAGACTGATCAGTCACTACCAATCCGCATTTATTACAAAAATTTTCTCCAGTATTAGTATCTGTGACTAGGTTACCCTTGCCACATCTAGGACATCTATCTTTAGTTTTCGTATCTTTTACCAATTTTTAACACAACTCGCCAAATCGATTTTTTCTAGTATTTATACATTGCTGAATTATTGCTTAAAAAGGTTTCTGTTAATTTACAAAGAAGTGTAATCACAAAGGTTACGAATTTTTTCACAAAATTGGGGTTTTTCATCATATGTGTTCAAAATTGCCAAATCGTCCGGATAGTCAATATCCAACATTATTCTTCTAATTAGAATCAGAGAGGAATTTTGAGTTAATGATTTTCCTAGATTCAGATGAATTTTGTAGCTATCTTCATCATAATGAGTTTCCATAATTTGTACTGGCTTTCGAACTAATGCATTTGTACCATCAAATTTTCTAGAAGGAACGACTCCTACATACTTTGAAGAATTTTGTAATTTTAACAAAATGTCAATGTCCTTTGATAGTATAAATGGTATATCCTGCGGAAAAACTACTGATGCATCAAAACCTTCTTTTTGAAGATAGGAATCAGCTAGAGAAACTGCATTATTGACACCAGATTCATCATTATCATAAATTGTTAAAGCATTAAATTTTTTAGAAATTTTCAATGCAGCTTCATCTTGTGTTACTACAATAATTCTTTCAATGAGCATAGAATCAGAAATTGCATTAAGAACTTCATCTAACATTAATTTGCAAAGTTCAGTTTTATTTTGTGGAGATAAGTTAAGACGAGTTTTTGCTTTTGAAAATGTCTTTACAGGGACTATTGCTGCTATTCTCAAAATTTTACGTGTACTTGTTTTTGTAGAAAAGATGCTAATGCTTGTTCTGCATTTTTGTTAGTCATTTTTATTTTTGCTTCATACACATTCATATTTAACTCTTCAATCTTTTTTGAAAGACCTTTATCTTTGGTATCAATAACAAAATGTGAACATACATCAGAATACATTTTTGCAACGCCATATGCGGATACCTCAATACCAGCAGCCTCCATATACTTGGCAGCAGGTCCACTAAATGCTTGATTTCCAACTATCGGACTAACTGCAACAACTTTCTTTTTACTCTTTGATAGTTCTTTACGTATTCCTTTAATTGATAACATTGGTCCAATACTTGTAAGTGGATTACCTGGAGCAATAATTACTAGTTCTGCGTCATGTATTGCATTTACAGCCTCTGGATTTGGTCTTGCTTTGTCTGCACCAATATATTGTATACCTTCTACATCTTCTTTCCCTCTATGTTTTACCCAATATTCTTGAAGATGTAGATCACCTTTTTTTGTAGTAATTCTGGTTTCTATAGTATTATCAGTGACAGGAATTACTTTTGCCTCTACGGCAAATTTTTCACACATCCATTTTGTTATTTCACTGAGATTTTTTCCATTTTTTAGCATGTTTGTTCTTATAAGATGAGTAGCAGCGTCTCTATCTCCGATTCGAAACCAAGTTTCTTCTCCAAAAATTTCCATTTGTCTTAAGAATCCAAATGTGTCTTTTTGTATTCCCCATCCTTTTTCATAGTCTAACAAATCTGCCAGACCATAAATGATGGTATCAATATCAGGACATACATACAATCCATATAACCAGTAGTTGTCACCTACATTGCTAATTACATTGACATTTGGTGTCAAGGATGCCATTCCCCTTACAAGTTTGACAGAACCAGTTCCCCCGGAAATAATAGTTATCATTTTTTTTTCAGCTCCTAAAACTATTTGTCATAGATAGTAATGATCAATATTACTTTTTCATTTCATGATAAATTAAGGTAGATTTATTACTGCCACGACAGCGATCAGGTTTCGTGCTAAAAGGGCTTCTTTTTGCATTATTTTTTTCAAGCTTGTTAATTAGCAGTACCACCGTTGCGTGGGCTGCACAACTAGAAGCTAGAATAAATCCCGATGATGATACTGCTGACTTTGAAATAAAATATCTAAGAAATATTAGAATTGGATATCCTGAAGGAGGAGAACTTGCTGATGATTTAAGAACCAAACAGTGGAAGATTTCACTTTCTGAAGATTCATCAAACCCAGATGTTAAAGAAATTATAAAAAAATTAAATGATAAAATTCAAGCTGATGGTAGTGTTGCTCGCGTCACTGAACTAAAAGTGGAGTATAGTGTAGAGTTTATTGGTAGAGGGGACCACGCATCTATTGATTATAAAATAATTCTGGAGCCTACATTGTCATTTTTTACCATCAGACAAGGAACGGATACAACTCCTGCATTAATTGATGCTGCATGGAGAGGACTAACGGTTACGGGGCCAATAATTATTGATGGTGTTGAAATTAATCAGCCAATTTCTGCAATCAAGACTAAACAACCAGAAGCTTATTCTATTCTTCAAGGAACAGAAGCAGAATCATTTCTTTCTAAAAATTTAATTGATGCAGAAGGAATAAAAAATCAGCCACTAGGTAATTGGCACTTTTTGTTTGATCCAACTGGAATAAGTGTAGATGCAGGTACCTTTGGATTATCTGAAGAAATTTCAGGCTTTGTAGTTTCATCTTTTACCATGGGAGAAAGTAGTTTTCGCGAAGGAATACAAGTAGAAAAAGTTGAAGAAATTTCTATTATAGTTGATAAAGAATACTCAGTAAGATCAACCCAGTCAGCAGATTCAGCAGGAATTAGTCTAATTGGATTTGGCGTAATTGAATCATCTTTTGGAGCTGAATCATTTGGAGTGAGCCCCAAACCACCAGAAGGATATACAACTACCTCAACTGGGGGATTCCCTACAATGATAATTTATGGAATGGCTGGAATGGCAGCTGTTGGTGCAATTGCAATTTTGATTATCAGTAATCGAAAATTAAAGAAAGATGAAGGAATGGGACAGACAGGAATTGATCCTTCTCAGCTTCTAGGAGTTGCAACTAGTGCTGCTTCTGGTGGCTATCAAACTGTTAGAGGAGAAGCACAGCTAGCTAGCCAGGCAGATTATGCACAAACAAAAAGTGTGTACGAAGAAGAAAAGAAATCTGAATCTACTAGTGAGACTAGTAAAAAAGGCGCCCTACCTAAAGGTACGAAATAATCTTAGTGCGTGCTGGGAGTAACCCTCCTTCTGTTTTCACGATATTTCGCTTTGCGGCCTACCTGAACAAAGTGTAGGATCTTATAGTTCTGTTTGGCCTTGCTCCGTATGGGTCAGATTTTTCATTCCTTCTCTGGGAACCTCAGGTTTTGCCATCATAGTACACCAGGTTGGATTCATTTCTCTACTGTTGCCAGCCATCTCTGACTAATCATCTACGAATCATACTTCCTACAAGGAGGGAGGAGTTTCCTCTGCCGTAGCAGCGTGTCGTGCTCCAGCTCGCACCTTACATTGATTGTGTGATAATCAAATTTGAATATTGCTAATTTTTTTTAAAGGGGTTAAGAAATCTTTGATTCAAAGTATTCTTCATCATAACGACCTCTTTCACGTTTAGCTTTTAACAGATGAGCAAGGTGTAATGCTTCAATGTATAATCTGTATAGATGGCGATTTTGTCTTAGATGTGAAGAAATAATTCCCCAGAAAGTTCTTACTCGAAAATCAGAAAAGCGATGGTTCCGTACAACAAAAACTGTTTTCTTAGATTTATCTACAATTTCTAAAGTTTTTGGGCTAAAAGCCTGATCCGCTTGGTTACCTGCACCTGCAATAACAATTTCTGATTTTTTCTTTGCAAAGTTTTCCAAAAGCCCAGAAACAATATCACTTGAACTTGGGTAAACTTTCTCAAATGGAATTTTTTTCAACTCTAAATCAAACATCATCTCGTTAATTTTGTTTAAGATTTCAAGTTCTACTTCAGGAGGTTCAACTACTCCTCGAATAATTCGAATATTACTCTTATAATATTTGGATAATGCATTAGCTATTTCTAATCCTAAGTTAGAATGACGGCCTTTATCATAAGAAACTACTATGTTTGAAAGATCTTTTTCAAGATCACCACGAAGTTTTACTCCAATAATGTCACAAGTTGACAATGATAGTAATTTTCTATTGTTGCGCAAAAATGAAAAATCAACAATCATTGTGTTTATTCCTTGTTCTTCAACTGTAGCTAAAATGGCTTCTGTTATATCGTGAGAAAGTCGTACAAGATATCTATGACGGATTGAATGTTGTATTGATTTTTTAAAATCATCAAATGATTTCATGCCAGGTTCTCCGAATTCTTGTGCTAAAGATAATGGAACTTGAATTGGAACTTTGATTATATTCAAAAAAGAAATTTCTCCTTCTTTTTCATGAGATAAAGCATCTGCAATTTTTAGAAGACGAGTTGCAGTTTTTTTGTTATAAAGAACTAAAATTCGAAATTCTTTTCTCTCTTTTGGACCTTGATTAAATACAGTTGGGGCATAGTGTTCTATTTCTTTTTTTGAAATGTAGAATTTGTAAAAGAAAAATCCTAAAGCAATCCAAGCAATTGCAATAGCCCAACTTTGAGGATGGGTAAATAATAGATAAATTGCCAAACCTGCAGCAAAAATCATTCCAATGATTGGAAAAATTGGAAAGAATGGAGTTTTAAATCCATACTTTAGTTTCTTGCCGTATAGTCGTCTGATTGTAATTGATGCCATGTTTACTTGAGTAAACAAAAATAGAAACATTACACTTGCAGCTATTGCAATTTCTGTAAGATCAAGTGATAATGCCATAATTAACATAATGAAGCCAGAAATTATTGTAGAAACAAATGGTGTTTTGTACTTTGTATGAATTCGGCTAAAAAATGATGGAAGGTTATACTGTTTTCCCATTGCAAAAGAAACTCGACTAGCTGCAAAGGTTGTAGCGTTAAGTGCAGAAAGTGTAGAAACAATACCTCCTACAAGTACAACTAGTCCGCCAAAAGGCAAAAAGTATTTGGCAGCCTCTATGATACCAAGATCCCCATGGCTTCCAATAAATTCCCAAGCAGGCTGGCCAATATCACTTGGGTTTAAACCTCCAATAAAGACAAAAGCAAATACAATGTAAATACTAACTACAATACCCAAAGAAATTAGAATTGCCCTTGGAATGTTTCTTCTAGGATTTTTTATTTCATCTCCTCCTTGTGCAATAATCTCATATCCTTCAAATGCAATGAAAGTTAGTCCCATTGCAAGTACTATTCCAATTGTTCCAGATGGAAAGAAATCTGCAAAGTTGTCAGGCCAATTTGGATTATTAAATGCCATTGCAAACAAGGCAGCCCCAATTAGTAGAGCAATTATCGCAATTTGAGTAAATGTAATTACATTTCCAACTTTTCCTGTATCTGAGGCTCCTCGAATGTTAACAAAAGTAAAAATTAGCACTGCAAGTGCTGCAAAAATTTTATCAATTGGAAATGTACCAATGTCACCTAACACTCCTGCAGTTTTTAACAGATGACCAAAAAATGATCCAAATGCAACTGCGTAAAGACTTCCAGCAATAGAATGTGCAAACCATGCCATCCAACCACTAACATACGAATTTGGTCTTGGAAGTCCTTCTCGTACCCACATGTATCCACCACCAGTAGCAGGAAGAGCAGAGCCAAGTTCTGCGTATGTTAATGCAGTAAACACAGTAATTATTCCATTTAACAAAAACGCAACCATCAAAGCTGGACCAGCTGCCTCCATTCCAGGACCAACTAAGACAAAAATGGCTCCGCCTATCATTGCGGCTACCCCAATCATGACTGAATCAGTTAACGACAAACTTCTAACAAGGCCCGTAGAGGACTTTTCAGAACTCAATACTATTCACCGTGTGGAAATAACCCTTGAATAAATCTCTAACGACTACGTTTCATAGAGGGTTAGTAAAAATTACCTAGTAGGCATAATGAGGCATTTTTGAAACATTGTTATTACTCAGATTAAATTAAAATCAATAATGAAAAAAATAATAACTTTTGTGGGATTGCTTGCTTTACTACCTCTCTTTACTTTTGCAATTACGGAAAATTACCCTTCTGATGCAGAAGCTACAAAAAGTGCAGGCGAAAATGCTCCAGGTCGTGTTGGAGTAAAATCCTATGGCTCATCAAACAATGATATAGTATGTGGAGACAGACTTTGTTCTGAAGTAGATGATAGAAAAGACTCTATTGAAAAACAAAGTGAAATACCAACTGCTTGCACTTTAGAATATGCACCAGTTTGTGG
>CAWTZT010000020.1:0-4537 GCA_963919845.1 Thaumarchaeota archaeon CSP1-1 | reverse complement strand
GTCATCAGTAAGAATTTGTGGTTTATGATTCAAAACTTGTTGAATGCACCAATCATATTCTTTTACAGATTGTCCTGCCCAAGCATACATATGAATTCCTTGTGAAGCTAAAAATGCAGCAATATCATCCTGAGTAGTTAAAGGATTTCCACCACACGCTGCTACCTTGGCTCCTAATTCTTTTGCACCAATTAACAAAACAGAAGTTTCTTTTGTAATATGCAAACAAAACCCTAAAGTAATTCCCTTCAAAGGTTTTGATTTTTTTAATCGATTAAGAGTATTGTCAAGAATTTGCATGTGACTTCGAGCCCATTCATAAGAAAGTTTTCCTTTTTTTGCAAGTTTTAGATTTTTTACTTTGCTCAACATTCCAAAACGTCTTAGAACACTATAAAATTCTATCATCGTATGATCTTAATCTAAATAAGGTTCAGGCAATGAGAACTTTTGATGACATGGAAAAAAGTTGCTGAAAAAAATTCAATAGGTAAAGGAAAGGGTAGAGAATTCAGAGTTGATGAAAAAAAAATTGCAATATTTAATCAAAATGGATATCATGCAATTGAAGCCATTTGTGTTCACCAAGATGGGCATATTGCACCTGGAAAGCTTGAAGGAGATGTAGTAGAGTGTCCTTTACACTCTTGGCATTATAATATAAAAACTGGAAAACTACTTGATTATCTAAAAGACGTACAACTGGAGACCTACAAAGTAGAAGCAAGAGACGATGGAATCTATATCGATATTTAGTTTTGATATAACTTTTAAGGAAAAGTTTCTTTAAAACTAAAGTGAATAAAACCATTCTAGATGAAATAAAAAATCAAGATTATCAGACAATTACAAAAATTTTTTAGGATTTTCTAAAAAGTCAAGTTTCTAAAAGTAATGCTAAAGGTATAATTTTTGGTCTTAGCGGAGGAATTGATTCCGCAGTAATTGCCTATCTTTGTGCTCGTGTTTTTAAAAATAACTCACTTGCGCTATTATTACCTGATTCAAAGATTACGCCAAAAATTGACACTGATGATGCAGTAAAAATGGCTGAATACCTTGGGATCAATTACAAACTTCTTGATATTAATTCAATATTTTCTGAATATGAAAAGCATTTGGAACATGATGAAAAATCATTTGGTAATCTTAGAGCACGCATTAGGGCTAATCTGCTTTATTATTATGCCAATCTTAAAAATTATCTTGTTGTAGGTTCAAGTGACAAAAGCGAATATTTGATTGGATATTTTACAAAATTTGGAGATGGGAGTGCAGATGTACTGCCAATTGTATCACTGTACAAAAGCCAAGTAAGAGAATTAGCAAAATTCCTTGGAATAGAAGACTCTATAATATCAAAAAAAAGTAGCCCTCAATTGTGGACTGGACACATAGCCGAAGAAGAAATAGGAGTAACCTATGAAGAAATTGATTCTATTCTATATTGTGTGTTTGATAAGAAGTTAACAATTGAAGAAACTGTTAAAACTACTCAAATTGAAAAAAAAGTTGTTGATAAAATCTATCAACTATACAAAAATAGCCAACATAAGAGAATAACCGCATCAAAACCGTAAGTGAACTAAAATGAAAATTCAAGATACTTTAACTGGAAAAGAAAAGGAACTCGATAATTCCGGAAATGTTAGAATTTATCTATGTGGAGTGACAGTTTATGATGAATCCCACATTGGGCACGCAAGAACAATAATCGTGTTTGATGTTTTACGACGATATCTTGAATCGATTGGAAATAAGGTTGAACTTATTCAAAATTTTACTGATGTGGATGATAAGATTATCCTACGAGCGAAAAGAGAGAATTTACGGGTTTCTGCAATTAGTTCAAGATACATCGAACATTATCACAATGACTTTGATGCCCTAAATGTAAATCGTGCATCAAAATATCCTAAAGCAACTGAGCATATTCAAGATATGCAGAAATTAATTCAGGATTTAGTGGATAAAAAAATTGCATATAAATCAAAAAATGGAGTCTATTTTTCTGTTTCAAAATTTCCAGAATATGGAAAACTCTCGAAGAAAAAAATAGATGATTTAATGGCTGGTGCAAGGGTAGAGATAGATAAAGAAAAAGATAATCCACTTGATTTTGCCTTGTGGAAGTTTTCAAACGATGATCCAGCTTGGGATAGCCCATGGGGAAGAGGAAGACCTGGATGGCATATTGAATGCTCTACAATGAGTATCAAATACCTTGGAGAAAATTTTGAAATACATGGAGGTGGGCGTGATTTGATCTTTCCTCATCATGAAAATGAAATTGCACAATCAGAGTCATTTACAAAAAAACCCTTTGCCAAAATATGGATGCATGTTGGCATGATAACAATTGACGGAGAGAAGATGTCAAAATCTAAAGGAAACATCAAATCGATACAACATGTTCTCGAAAATTGGGGGTCAAACATTATCCGTTTATTTTGTTTAACAGGACATTATTCAAAACCAATTGATTATTCAGAAGAATTGTTTAAAGAAAATGTTGTCAAATGGCGTCAAGTAGAATCATGTTATTATGAATTAATTCTAGCTCAAGGGGAGGGACAGACAGAAGAGATCAAAAAATTAATTTCTGAATGCCAAAATGAATTTAATTCTGCCTTGAATGATGATTTTAACACGCATCTAGCTCTTAATGCATTTTTTAAATTAGTAAAAGAGATTAACAGAATGGCTTCTTCAGAGACGTTAACGAAATCTATATCTGAAGTAACACAAAGAACTTTTGAAAATTTTCAAAACATACTAGGTTTAGTGATACCAAAAATATTAGACGATGAAATAAATTCCATAAATGACCTCATAAAAAAACGTGAAATGTTACGAGAACAAAAAAAGTTTGAAGAAGCCGACAAAATTAGAGCACAAATTGCAGATATGGGTATTGAGTTAATTGATCATAAATCTAGAACTACTTGGATGAAAAAAGAAAAAATCAAGTCAGACAGATAAGCTATTTCCTAGATGCACTTATCAAAGAAATAACATCTCTATCTCGAAGCTGATAGTCAAGTGGCAATCTCAATTTGTATCTCAAGTCTTTTGCATAAAGCAAACCTTTTTGTAAATCAGAGTGAATTTCATTTGCTAAATCATTTACAGTAGCCCCATCTTTCATTAAAATCAAGTCGGGCAAAACTCGGCCTTTTTTATCTGAAAGTTTCTCTTCATTTGCTACTGGGTATATAGAATTCATTTTGAGAAGCTTGAATACTGCTATGTTTATTGCAAACTGTACTCCAGTTCTCATATATTCCCCCATTATTCCCTTTTTGATGAATTCTAAAGCATTCTTTTGTTTGTCATTTAGATCTTCGGGTTTAATTATCTCAAATTGCTCTGAACCTGGAGAATATTTTATCAAACCTTTCTGTTCTGCTCTTCGTAAACTTAGTTCACTATCAGCACTAGCAGGAACAACAATTGAATCACTATAACGTTCACGTATTCTGTCAAAGGTCTCATCAGCTCCTTCTATGTCAATTTTGTTGGCAACAATCAGAGTTGGTTTTGAAATTCTTCTTAGATGAGTAGCAAATTTTTTGGTATCTTGTACATCAAAATCATCAAAATTTTTGTCTTCCAATCCTAATGTTTTTAGTGTATCTTTAATGTGATCTTTTTTTACACCAATTCCCCGATAAAGTTCAGTCAAAGATTCGATTTTATCATTGCCAGAACTAATTAGTTTAGATATTTTGTCGCGATTTCCTTCCAAAATCTTATGATACCACATTATCAGTTCTTCTTCAATATCTGCATAATCAGATATTGGGTCTCCCGTTCCTACTTCAGAGATTTTACCTGATGAGTCAACACTTCCAGAAACATCAACAATATGTAACAATGCGTCAGATTGAGCTGCAATTGATAGAAACTGATTCCCTAAGCCCTTTCCTTTCCATGCATCCTTAATTAGTCCTGGTAAATCGATTAGCTCTATTGGGATATATCTCCAACCATCACTACATTTTGAATTATTAGGATTATCAGTTACATTAAACTCTGGATGAACACAAACTGTAACTGCATATGCTGTAGCAGTTTTTGCTTTTTTAGTAGTAAAAGGATAAGTTGAGATTTCAGCTGATGATAATGTAGCAGAATTAAAAAATGTCGTCTTACCTGTATTTGTTTTACCAATAAGACCGATTTTAATCGGCATGGTTAAATTTTCTTTTTAGAATATTTATCTCTGCCTGAATCATTTTTTCAAATCCTCTTTGAGTTTTTTGCACATGTTTTTTAGTTCATCAATAGACCATTCGATTTCATCAAGATCTTCTTTAGGTATATCATCATTCCATTTGTCAAGTGAGATTTTAGAGATTTGGGCACAGTGATATAAAAGTCCCCAGTATGGATGATGTTCTGCAGTAGCGTATGCAAGTTCAGCAACCTCTTCTAATCCATTTTTTGCTCTAGATAATGAATCAATGTCACCTCCAAAAATTCGAATTATTGATGATTCCAAATCTTGTTCAACTTTTATCATTGTATTTTTTTT
>CAWTZT010000019.1:0-4446 GCA_963919845.1 Thaumarchaeota archaeon CSP1-1 | reverse complement strand
TTTAAAGTCTGGAAATAAGATTGATCTTCAAGAATACAAGAAAAACTGGGAAGAAAAATTTGGAAAAGAATTTCAACAACAATTACTAGCAAGAAAGATTCTTGAAAAACTTGATAACAAAACAATAGACAAGCTTTTTGACTTGATCACACCAAATGTAGTCAAGGATATTTCTGAAAAAGATGATTTTGATTTCCATACAGGATCTATAATTAAACTTCTAGGTTTGAAGGGTTCAATTAAAGCAGCACAAACTCTCCTTGGTGGAAAAATAAAAGATCTTCTTCCGCATTAATTAGATTTCATACTAAGCAAGGTATAAATTCGCTAGAAAAAGTGAGCTGTATATGTCATCTACAATATCATTGCCTGTGTGTAGTTGTTGTCATAGACATATCAGGCCTAATGATAAATCTGTAAAATTCAATTGTCCAAATTGCGGTTCAGTTTTGATCTGGAGATGCGAAAGTTGTCGAGATGCAGCAAGATCATATTTGTGTGAATCATGCAATTTCAAAGGACCTTAAAAATGGCACAGGTTCTTTTAATTCTTAAAATTCTTCCAACAGGAATTGAAGTGAATTTAGAAGACTTGGTTAAAAAAATTCAAGGTTCTCTCAAAGAAGGCATAAAAATGAGAAACCATTCCATTGAACCGTTAGCTTTTGGAATACACTACCTTAAAGCAGAGTTTATCGTAGATGATAAAGAGGGTCAAATGGATGCTCTAGAAAGTTCGGTAAAATCTGTGGAAGGAGTCAGCGAATTAGAAGTATTAAACATGAGCAGAATGTCTGTTGACATAAAGTAGGTGATTTTTTGTGGTAAGAAAAGATGAGCCCTTACAAATGAGAATTGGAGAAGCTAAACAAAGAGATGTTGGTAAAAAACGAGCTAGAATTGGTCCCGAGGCAATGGATTATCTCAAAGTTACTCCAAGTGATGTAATTGAAATCACTGGAAAAAAGTCAAGTTGTGCAATTGTTTGGCCAGCAGATGAAGATGATAAATTTCCCGATATTATAAAAATTGATGGTCAAACTAGAAAAAACATCAGTGCTGCATTAAATGATATTGTAAAAATTAAGAAAGTAACTACCAAAGTTGCCAAGTCAGTAATGCTAATGCCAGTAAATGATGTAGTAACTGTTGATAAAGAATTTACTGATTTTGTAAAAAATAGGTTAAAAGGATTACCTCTTTCTCAAGGGGATGAAATTTCAGTTATGATTTTAGGAAATTCTATGGATTTTAAAATTAACAAAGTTTCTCCTAAAGGAGTAGTAAAAATTGATCGTTCCACAACGCTTAATATTTTAACTGAAACCTCAGTTGACAGAAAAGTTCGAGTTACTTACGAGGAAGTTGGTGGTTTAAAATCAGAAATTAAAGCTATGAGAGAGATTGTAGAGCTACCTCTTAGACATCCTGAGCTATTTACTGTATTAGGTATTGAACCACATAGTGGAATTTTGCTGTATGGACCTCCTGGTTGTGGCAAGACGTTGATAGCTAAGGTGCTTGCAAGTGAATCTGAGGCTAATATGTATTCAATTAATGGTCCAGAGATTATGAACAAGTATTATGGCGAAACAGAAGCAAGACTGCGCGAAATTTTCAAAGAAGCAAAAGACAATTCACCTAGCATAATTTTTATTGATGAAATTGATGCAATTGCCCCTAAAAGAGAAGAGGCTTACGGCGACGTAGAGAAAAGAGTGGTAGCCCAACTTTTGGCATTGATGGATGGTTTAACGGATAGAGGAAATGTAATTGTTATAGGAGCATCTAATCGTCCAGAAAGTGTAGATCCTGCATTAAGGAGACCTGGCAGATTCGATAGAGAAGTTGAAATTTCAGTGCCAAATGAAGACGGAAGATTGGAGATACTTCAGATACATACTCGAGGAATGCCAATAGCAGATGATGTTCACTTGAAAACCTTATCATCAGAACTTCATGGCTACACTGGTGCTGACATTAAATCACTATGTAGAGAAGCTGCAATGAAATCCATAAGACGTATTCTCCCACAAATTGATTTAGAAACAGAAAAAATTCCAGCTGAAGTTTTAAAGTCAATGGATGTCCGATTAATTGATTTCTACGATGCAATGCACGAAGTTGTGCCAACTGCAATGAGAGAATTTTATGTAGAAAGGCCCAAAGTGTGGTGGCAAGATGTAGGAGGATTAGAGTCAACTAAACGAGCATTACGTGATAACTTGATTGTAGCCATGAAAGAACCACAGAAATTTTTGGATATGGGAATAAAACCACCTAAAGGTGCATTACTCTATGGCCCTCCTGGTTGTGGCAAAACGTTACTTGCAAGGGCACTTGCAACTGAAAGTGGCGCAAATATGATTCTGGTTCGAGGGCCTGAAATTTTATCTAAATGGGTGGGAGAATCAGAAAAAGCAATTAGAGAAATATTTCGAAAGGCCAAAACGTCATCTCCATGTGTTGTAATTTTTGATGAGTTGGATTCTCTTGCAAGATTCAGATCTGGAGAAATGGGAGGAGTTGGAGAAACTGTACTTAGTCAACTTGTAACTGAAATGGAGGAAGGTAGTTCATCAAGAGTTGTCATAGTAGGTATCACTAATCGACCTGATTTACTTGATAATTCATTACTGAGAACAGGCAGATTAGACCTAATTTTAGATGTACAGCCACCTGATGAAAAAGGACGATTAGAAATTATTAAAATTTTAACAATCAAAATGCCACTTGCAAATGATGTAAAGTTACAGGAAATTGCAGTAGCTACACAAAATTATTCTGGTGCAGATCTTGCAGCTCTTTGTAGAGAGGCTGCAGTAAAAGCGATGCAAAATAATTTGAATAAAATTACAAGTTCTAACTTTGCTGATGGGTTAAAGAAAGTCAAACCATCAGTTACCAAAGAAGTTGATCAATGGTATAATAATATCAAGGAAAGCATCTCACAAGTTGTTCCTAAAAATGTTGATAAGACAATTTATGGCTAATATGATCACTTTACCTCTTAAAAACTTGATATTGGAAAGGATTAAAGAAAATGGATCTCTTACTGATAGTGAACTCTCAAAAAAATTAACAAAAGAAGGTTTTATTGTACCAGAAGATAAATTCAACAAATTACTCTTAGATTTAGAAATTATGGGTTTGATAACAGTTTCATGGCTTACAAAGGATTCAAGACGCATTGAATTTATAGAACAAAAAAAGGAAAAAGATGAAATTGAATTGCAAAACAAAGAAATGATGGAAAAAGATTACGAAGCTAGTTTTCCAGGAACAGAAAACGGTCAATAACTTTTATTATTAAAATCTAAAATTAAATGCTGCATCTAATGCAATTGCAACAAAAATTATTGTAAGATATGGTGCAGTGACTTTGTATGCTTTCCATGCAAATTCTGAAGTCGGATTCTTAGTTAGCTTGTAATGGTAAGCTAACATAAGCGAACCAGATACAGCAGCAATTGCTAAATATACAATTCCAAGTCCAAACGCATACAACAAAAGTGAGTATGGAAGTAAGATGGTCGTGTTTATCAAGATATAGTTAGATGTCTTTTGCATACCAATTACAACTGGAAGCATTGGGACTTTTGCTTCTGCATAATCGTCGCGGATTTTCATTGCAAGACACCAAAAGTGAGAAGGAGTCCATACAAAAACAAGAAAGCCTACTAATAATCCTAAAATATCCATTGACCCAGTTGCTGCTGACCAGCCAGCCATTGCAGCTGCACTGCCCGCAAATCCTCCAATTACAATGTTCCAAGAGTTTTTTCGCTTTAACCAAATTGTGTAAACTACAACATAGAAAAATATTCCAAGTGCAATAAAAAATGTAGAAACCAAATTCAATGTAAACGCAGCATAGACTACAGAAGCAGCACTTACTGTAAATCCATACAGCAAAACATGTTTCGCTTTCATCCTGCCTGACGGAATAGGTCTAGTACTAGTACGTTTCATCTTTGGATCAATATCTTTATCATAAAAATGATTCAAAGCACTGGAACCAGCAGATGCAAGTGTACCTGCAATAATAATATGAAAAAGATCTAAATAATCCAATTCTGGCCCAATTAATTTGCTAGCTGCATACATTGATGTGACTGCTGTGATCACTAGCAAAACTATGATCCGCGGTTTAGAAATCTCAAAAATCTCTTTTAGTCCCAACTCGATTTAACGGCTTTTAAAAGGGATTTAATCCATTCGTTCGAAATTCATTAAATTACTTTGAGATTAGAAAAAATTAATTCATTTATTCTCATTTTTCCTCATTCCTTTTTGTCAAAATATTGCAAGATGCACAGCACATTGCTTATGTCATCAAATTATGGCTACTCATTTAATGATTAAGAAAACAATGACAATAACTTCTCTTGCAATACTTGTTGCAGCAATTTCTGTTGCAACTACAATGACAATGGTACAAGCTAC
>CAWTZT010000018.1:0-2664 GCA_963919845.1 Thaumarchaeota archaeon CSP1-1 | reverse complement strand
TTCTGCTGCTTTGTAAATTGCCAAGGTAGCTTTTCTTTGTAATTTTTTTGCAAAATCGGTAACTTCCCGGATTTCATTAAAGTAGGGATCAAGTAAGTAAGTTGGTTTATTTGTTGATAAAGCAAGTCCTGCTGCATGAAAATTACTTTGTCCTAGGAATACATTAGCATCAACTAGATCTTGAATTTCTGTTGCAGGATAAAATTCACAACCAAAAATTTGTCCATCATTGAGTTGTCCTTTACCCTTACCAACAATTACAGTTATTTCTCCTGCTTCAAGTATTTTTTTTACTGCATTAATTTGTAGTAGATGTTGACTGTCAGTAGTCAATGAAATTTTTTTTCCTTTTAAAATTTCTACACTTTTTTTTGCAACTTTTTCAAAAGATATATCATCAAATGCATCAATCATAATAACATTCTTTTCAATCTCTTCTAAACTTACTGTGTGACCAATATTAAAAAGAAGACTTGTTCCCAAAGTTTTAGCACCATTTGAATTTAGATCACAAGAACCCCACGTAGTGTCTGCCATAACAAAAGCTGGAATCCCAAATCTTTTCATTATATTTAAGGCAGTTTGTTGAACCTTAGGCACTAATCCATCTGGTCCATTGAGCGCAACTGAAACAGGTTTTCTTTTCTTAATTTCTTGGAAAATTTTTTCTTCATCGATTATAATCATTTATGCCAAACTCAAACTTGATGTTTTTTAATTTAAACCACGCGATAACTAAAAATTCTAAGGCAATAATAATTCTAGACATGAAAGCAAAAACAATCCTAAACATTGGTTTTGATGATACTGATTCTAAAAAGGCAATGTGTACTACTTTTCTAGCCTACAAAGTTGTAAATTCGATTAAAAAAGAAGGAGTGGAATTTCTTGACTTTCCTCACTTGATTAGGTTTAATCCAAATATTCCATGGAAAACACGAGGAAATGGAGCAATATCTATTTCCATCAGAACTAACAAACCTAAAAAAATTAAAAAAATTGTAAAAAAACTAGTCACTAGATATTCAGATATTAAAGGAGGCGCCAATCCTGGCCTAGTTTTTTATGAAAAAGAAAAACCAGAAAAAAACTTTTCTGAATTTAGCGAATCAGCTCTCTGTAAACTAATCAGTAGAAAAAATGCAAAAAACTTTGCTTCAAAAAATAAAATTGAAACATTAAGTCTTGGAAATGGACAAGGTATAGTTGGTGCAATTGGAGCAATTGGATACAAATTCAATGATCATACGTTTGAGCTATTAACTTATAGAACCAAATCACAATTTGGAAAAAAACGAGAAATTGATAAAGAAAGTGTTCGACTTATGCAAGAAAAAACCTTTCCATTTACTTTTAACAGTTATGATACAAATAAAAACAAAATTCTAATCACTCCTCATGGTCCTGATCCAGTTTTTTATGGAATTCGTGGAGAAAACCCAAAATCAGTAATAAATGCTTCAAGATTAATCGAGACAAAAGAAAAATTAGATGGTTACATGACATTCAAAACTAATCAGGGTACTTCAGATCATCTAAAAAATGAAATTGACGTTAATGACTTTAAACCATTTACCTCAGGTACAATCAGGGGCATTGTTTCTAAAAAACCCTGTATGAAACAAGGAAAACATGTATTTTTTTCAATTAAGACTAATAATAGAGAAATATTATGTGCTGTTTATCGTCCTACAAAAATTACTTCTACTGTAATGGAATTAAAACAAGGAGATAAAATTCTAGTTGGGGGAGGAGTTCGAAAGGCATCAAAAAAACATAAGAGAATTTTAAATGTAGAATTTATCAAAGTCTTAAAATTAGTCACTGAGTTCAAATTAGTTAATCCATTATGCACAAAATGTAAAAAAAGAATGAAATCAAAGGGAAAAAATCAAGGTTACCAATGTGTAAAATGTGGTAAAAAAACAAAAAATAAAAAAATTCTAAAAGTAAACCGTGAGATAAAACAAAAACTCTATCTTCCAGACATTTCGGCTCATCGACATTTAACTCGTCCAATGCAACGGATGGGAATATCCAACAAAATACGTAAATTTGATAATAGAACACGCTGGATTCAAGTTTTTTAAAATTTACTAGTAGCGGGGAGTAGATTTGAACTACTGATTTGCGGGTTTCTCATCTTAGATGATTATGAGCCCGCCGGGATGACTTAGCCCTAAAGCAGTCTGACTTCCCCACCCCGCTACGTCAAAGGAAGTTTGAATGTGATATATACGCTTTATCACATCTTGGAAATGATTAAAAGTATTTGAAAAGATTTTCGGATATGGATAAGAGATTAAGAATTGCTGGAATCATTGGAGCTCTTGCAATTTCTGTAATAATTTTAACTTCTCCATCTGAACCTATTCCAATTCCTAAACCTCACCAACAAGAAACGGGTTCTGATGCAGTAGAAATTTTGGCAACAAATCTAAAAAAACCTTGGGCATTTGATTTTGCAGATGAAAGAATTTTCGTCACAGAAAGAGCTGGTAAAGTAAGAGTTCTTCAATCAAATATTTTAGTTGAGAAACCATTAGTTACTTTCCGAACAGCAGATGTTTTTGGAGGAGGTTTACTGGGTATTGCAGTACATCCAGAATTTGAAAAAAATCACTTCATCTATGTATATTATACCTATGAAGAAGATGATAAACT
>CAWTZT010000017.1:0-3844 GCA_963919845.1 Thaumarchaeota archaeon CSP1-1 | reverse complement strand
GTAGCAAAAGCATTTTCTTCTGCAACTGCTGCAACTTCTTGTACCTTATGACCAATTTTAGATAAGGCTTTTAGAGATGAATCTACAACTAAGCGTCCTTCATCTATTTCCGATGTGCTACTATCAATACTTCTAACAGTACTGTTGATATCTTCTTTGATTTGTTTAATTAATTCATCAATCTCTTCAGATGACTTTGCAGATCCTTCAGCAAGTCTTCTTACTTCATCTGCAACTACTGCAAAACCTCTTCCTGATTCTCCTGCTCTTGCTGCCTCAATTGCAGCGTTTAATGCAAGAAGATTTGTTTTTTCTGCAATATTTCTTATTACTTCAACCACAGAAGTAATTTGTTCACTTTTTTCTGCAAGATTTTTTATATTCTCTGATGATTTTTTTGTAAGTTCTACTATTCGTGACATTCTATCAGCTGCAGTTGAATCATCATTAGAATTTTCACCCATAACTTCATCAACTATGGTTTTAGCTTCAGCAAGTTCAGATGCCTGTGATTGAGAACCTGCAGCTATCTGTTGAACAGTTGAGGTAACTTCCTCAACACTTGAGTTTAGTTGTTCGGTTCCTGCAGCTATATCACTTGCATCATTTGCGACTTTACTTGAAGTATAATGAACCTCTTTTACAAGATCACGTAGATTAGTGACCATTTTTTCTAATGAATTTGTAAGATTCCCAATTTCGTCATTATTTGAAGATTTTTCAACATGAACAGTAAGATCACCTTCACTAATTCTTTTTACAACTGTTGCAGCATCGCTAATTGATTTTGTAATTGATTTTCGATACAAAAATAATATTCCTTGAATTACAGAAACTACTGAAATCAAAATTATTTGGGCTATGATCAGAAATTGATTTGAATTGTTATTGTTTCCAATTTCAACTAATGTAAAACTACTAACAGTGACCACTGAAACAAGAATTGCTAAGTTTAGAGCTAAAATTTTGTTTCGTATACCTAGTTTCACTGAATAAGATCCTATACTGCTCACAAATCATAATTTTTTCTTGGAACCAATAACCCTACATGTGTGTAATGTGAACAAACATTTTTTTCAAATCATTATATTAAGATTGAATACAAAAAAAGGAATTCTTCAATTTTTCATCAAGTTACTGCTCCTATATCCAATATGCTCTCTTCAAGGAACCCAGCTAACAATTCATTCATTGCGTAGGCTGTGATTGAACCTAGAACTCCCAATAATGCAATGTGGAAAAATACTGTCTTGTATAGACCACCTTGAGCAACCTTGAGGGCAAATGAGCTTAGAACTGATGTCATTAGAATTAGTATAGGCAACATCTGATTCATAAAGACGGGATCAATTGGTGAAAGTGCAAATGCGCTTTGTGTAGCATCAATTGAACCAATTAATTCAAAAAATATTGATGTTAGCTTATTCATTACTCCAAATACTGCTAATGTTAAGACGTGTAATACAATTATGATTGATTCAAAAGTTTTTGCAGTTTGTTCTCTTTTTGCCCTTAGTTCATTTAATTTAATGGTAATAGTTGCAACTTGATCTGCTGAATCATTCATGTCACTACCTTTCTCTATTGCTGTAGAAATTACTTTATTCCCATTAGCAATAATTTCACTTCCCGTATCTCTTGAAAATAAATCAAATCCCATGCTTTGATCTACTTTATTTTTTATTCTGTTTTTTAAACTAACAATATATTTTTGAAGTGGACCAAAATCACTTCTAATTACTGAATCTAAAGCTTGTCCCATAGAACCAACAGTAGCTAAAATTTCTCCAAAGTGACGTATGAATTGGGGATACCATTCATTAGCATACTTGATATCCTTTTCCATTTTTCTTGCCACTAAACCTGGATAAAATAATGGAGCAAGTGAAATACCAACAACTAGGGTAAGTGGAACTACACCGCTTATCAAAAGAGCCATAGCAATTCCTGCACCTGCACCTACAGAGATGTAAACTTTAATTCTGAATTTAAGTTCGTCATTTTCATTACTGTATGCAAGTTTATCTCTTGGAAATAACATGTACATTATAAAGACAAAAATACTCATGCTAGATGTAACGCCTAAGAGAGAATAAACCAAAATTAGTTCTGCTGATTGAGCGCCTGTTAACATCGTCATTATTGAGTTTGCTGCAATCATAAAGACAGCAGTAGACATTAGTGTGTAAAACATTTCAAGAAAAAGCTTCTGATTTTCTAATTTCCTTTCATAAACTATAGTGAAATAAAGGAGAGTAGACTTGAGTTCTGCTTTAAAAAATATTTTTAATACATCTCCAAGCCTAACTACTTGAGCAAATTTTACCAAAAGTTGTTTGAGTGGATCAGATTTATCTGAAGATACCTTAATTGCAACCATTTCTATGGCTTTTGCTAATCCAAACGTCCAACCAACTCCAAGGCGATAAGCATCTCTGAATGCTAGTGAGTATTTTCCATACCCAGTATGTTGGGCAGTTTTAACAAGATCTATAGATTCTATTTCACCAGTAGAAAGAGAATAGAGTAATGTTACAAAATATAGAAATTTTTCATCATTTTTTTTTAAATCACTTAATGAAAATTTCTTAAGAAGTGATAGTTGCATTAAAGTGAATCAAGCTCCTTCAAAAATTGTTCCAGTCCGATTTCTCTACAATGTGATATTGAATCGAATACATCATAAAAGTTGAAGACTTTTTTGTCCAATAGTTTTTCTAGAATTTGTGCACGAAGTTCTAGTTCATCATAAAGAAGCGCTTCATCTCGTTTGTCCATACCTCTCATTTGTAAAAGTTTTGATACAAATAATGCACTACTTCCTTTTCCTCGGAATTTAACAGTGTCACTACCTGGATCCCAGTTAAAAACTGGAATGAACATGATGTTATTTCCTTCAGGATTATATCCTAGAATTTCATTTATTGAAATAACTCTTCTAACTCTTTTTCCTCCTGGTCCTTGAACTGCTGCTTGGAATACAGCAAGGCTTAGGTTTTCCATGTGAGTTTTTGGAACATTAATTGGATCATTTGAAAGTCTTTGTACTAGTGATGTCATGTTTGCTGCGTGGAAGGTACTAATTACTGGGTGACCAGTCTGCATGGCTTGAAATGCAATGTTACCTTCTGCTCCTCTGATCTCACCGACTATGATGTAGTTTGGTCTCTGTCTCAAAGCAGCCTTTAACAGATCAAACATCGTTACGCTAGAGTGTTCACTACCTGTATCTCTTGTAGCTTCAGTAATCCAGTTGGCATGAGGTAAGGTAAGCTCAGGTGTATCTTCTATTGTTACAATCTTCCAGTTGGATGGAATAAATGCTGTAAGTGCCATTGCTGATGTTGTTTTACCGGATGCAGTTTCTCCACAGATAAACATGCTCATTCCTTCATTTAGCATCATCCATAGGTATGCAGCTTCTCGAAAGTCTAATGCTTTAGAAGACAGAATCTGAGTTATGGAAAGTGGAGTACTTGCAAATTTTCTTATTGTTGTGTTTGTTCCTTTTCTGCTAATATCTTTACCATATACTACGTTAATTCTGGATCCATCTGGAAGACTAGCGTCAACTACTGGTTTAGCGTGAGAAACAGTTTTTCCAAATTGTTCTGACATACTGATGATTAATTCGTCAATTTCTTCCTGACCCAAAAAGAGTGGAGATTTTAGAGCACCAAATGACTTGTGTATGACGTACACATTTCCTGCACCAATAATTGAAATGTCTTCTAGGTTAGAATCTGCCAGAAAGGGATCCAAAAGACCAGTTCCTGCACGTCTTTGAAGAAAATGATACTTGAATCCAGGAAAGTCCTTTTTTAAAATTGGCAAAGAGTCTATT
>CAWTZT010000016.1:0-8669 GCA_963919845.1 Thaumarchaeota archaeon CSP1-1 | reverse complement strand
TTTTAAAATTCCAAAGCTTATCAATTCCGTTTTTTATTCCAATTCTTGGGTTTGATTTAATTTTTGTAGGCTTTACTCCTTCAGTAATGTACAAACTAGACTGTTTGGTTAGATTTTCGCCATACTGTTTTTTTGTAATCTGCATTGCTTGAGTTAACTTTGCAGGACCATTAGTAAGATTTGTAACTGAATTAATTTTTCTATTTTTTATCATCTCAATAATTCCAAGCTTAGGTGAAATTGAACGAATTAGTACGGCTCCTGCATCATAAGAATCGCTTCTAGCTACTGCATTTACACAATAATGCATCCCATATGTGAAATAGACATATGCGATTCCTACATGACCGAACATGACTTTGTTTCTGTCTGTTAATCCCCCAAATGCATGACTAGCGGGATCATCAACATGACGGTATGCTTCTGTTTCTGTAATGATGCCAGATATTGTTTTATCTCCAGTTTTTCTCACAAGAGTTTTGCCCAGAAGATCCTTTGCCACTTTGACAGTATTTCTTGCATAAAATGATCTAGGAAGTACTTTCATTGTTTCTCACAGACTTTTTATCTCATTTACTAATTTTTTCATATCGTTTTTGAGTGAATCCATTAATTTTTGATTATAAATTATTGCTGCTGGATGTACTGTTAAGAAATACAACTTGCCATCTTTTTTTACAAACTTACCTCGCTCTTTAGTAATGTTTTTTCCACCAAGAATTGATTGATACGCAGTATTTCCCATAATGCAAATAACTTTGGGTTTGATTAGTGCAATCTCTGATTCAAGATAATTTCTACACGATTCTTTTTCGGCTTGTGAAGGCACTCTGTTATTTGGGGGTCTACACTTTACTACATTCGTAATGTATACCGATTCTCTAGATATTCCTGCATATTCTAGTGCATCTGATAGTTTTTTTCCAGCAGCTCCAACAAATGGTTCTCCTGCCATGTCTTCACTTCTACCTGGTGCTTCTCCGATGAAAATTATTTCAGAGTTGTGATTACCTTTGCCAGGAACTGAATAATTTCTAGTCTTACAAAGTTCACATTTTGTACAAGACACAACTTGATTTCTTACTTGTTCTAAGGAACTAATTGACATTCAGGCGCTCCTGACTATGGCACTAGCCCTAATTGATGGACCACCATTTCCCATCATCATAGATTGCATTGGATCTCCCTTACCACAATTTGTAATTGGTCTTATTGTAAAGTCATCCCCACAAGCATCAATAGAATTGAAGAATTCAGGTGCTGTACCAAGAACAATTACGTCTCTTAAAAGATCTGTTACCTCGCCATTTTCAATCTTTTGTGCATACTGACATGATATGCTCCAATTGTATCTTTTCATGTCAATTGAAGGTATTTTCATATTAGAAATTAGATAACCTTGTTTGACATCCTTTATCATTTCTTGTTGGTTCCAATCCCCTTTATCAATACAAGTACATGCCATTCGGATTAATGGCATATAGCGGAATGATGATGCCCTCATATTAGAAGTAGGATTTGTTTGAAAAATATCTGCAGTTTCCCTACTTTGCATATGTTGTTTTAAGACTCCATTTTCAATTAGTTCTGTTCTTTTAGATTTATTTCCTTCATCATCAAATTCGTACCAACCTAAGCTACCTTTTATTGTTGGATCATCAAAAACATTGAGATTTTCTGAACCAATTTTTTCTCCAATTTTTCCTTTCCACCATGCACCGCCAGCCCATGCCATTTCTTTTCCAAGCACTCGGTCTGCCTCAGAAGGATGACCAAGAATTTCATGAGTTAAAAGAGCGACAAAATCAGGATTCATTATCACCGTAGCTTTTTCTTCTTTAGCAGGTTTTGCGTCAAGCAACGCTGATGCTTTTTCTGAAATAAATTCTGCAGTTTCTGTAATATTTTTTGGATTAATTATTTTTTCAATTCCCCCTCTACCACCTTCTGTAATGTTGACTGTTTCAGTCAAACCGGATTCATGAGCTGTAGCAGTAAGATCTGCTATAATATCAGTAGAATTTTGAGTAATTTTTGAATCTTCAGAATTTGCAAAGTATTTTGAAATTGTGTTTTTTCCTATACTGACTTGAGATTTAATTATTCTCTTATTTTTTTGAATAAGTTTATCACATTCAAAGCCAATTTTAATTAATTCATCAATGGTTGGGTCAATTTTAACTGGAAAATTTATCTTTTTATTAAATGATGGCTTACTTGAGAAATTAACTTTTTTTTTCTTTTTATCTGAGAAATGTATCGCAGATTTTAATGATTCAGCAACACCATTTTTTATTGATTCTAAACTTTTTGGATTAGATACTGAAAAGAATCCCCATGCTCCTTTTGTAAGACTTCTAATTCCTACTCCAAGATCACTTGTATTTGTAAAATGTTCGATTTGACCATTTTCAATAATAAAACCGTTTTTTGAAATAATTTCGGCTCTGACATCACAGTATTGTGCTCCTTTATCTAAAGAGTATTGAACTGCTTTATCTGCAAATTCTTCTAACTCAGTATCCACAAAAACTTCGTATCTCTAGCTATTGCTAAACTTTTGGCAAGATCAGAATTACTTGTTTATGCATTCGCAGAAATAGCTGGAAGAGTGAAATAGAATTCATCTTCAAAACCATCATCGGTCTCTCCTTTCTTTAGAAGCGAGGCCAAATATGCTCTGCTATCCGAATAGAAGGTTTTGTTAGACAACTCACGCATACTCAAAATCTCCATCGTCATGTTACTAAATAATAAAAAATTAATGTCTAGACTAGTGTTCCTTTATTTTCAGTTTTTGGATCAGAATGATTAACTATATTGATGTATGATGATTTTTTGGAAGTGTAAATGAAAAAGTTGAGCCAGCTCCAGTAGAACTTTCTATCATGATTTTTCCTCCGTGCTCTTCTACAATTCCTTTACATATTGCGAGCCCAAGTCCACTACCTCCAATTTCTCTTGTTAATGACGTATCTACTTGATAGAATTTTTTGAATAAATCCTTCTGCTTTTCTTTTGGAATTCCAACTCCGTTATCTTTTACAATAATTTTTACATCAGAATCTAAATTTTCAACAAAAATTTCAATGATTCCAGTTTTGGATTTTACTGCTTTAAGACTATTTTTTATTAGATTTGTAAGAACTTGAATAATTCTTTCGGAATCGTGTGGAAAAAACAAATCCATGTTATAGTGAGAAAGCATTTTAATTTGTTTTTCATTGGCATCAGTCTGAAATGTTTCTAAAGCTTTTGCAATAGTATTTTTAATACTGTGATTTTCTTTTTTTATTATTAGTTTACCAAGCTCTAACTTTTGTGCATCTAAAAGATCTGAAATAAGATGCAATAAAGATATAGTACTTGATTTAATTATTCCTAATCTTTGCTTTTGTTTGTCTGTAAGTTTTCCTAGATGTTCACCTAACATCATGTCTACGTATCCTTGTATTGGAACAAGCGGTGTTTTTAGTTCATGTGTGATCATTGACAAAAATTCATCTTTTGCAATATCAGTCTTTCTTGCTTCTGCTTCTTTTTGTTTTATGGTATCTGACATAATATTAAAAGAATTAACTAATTCTCCAATCTCATCTTTTGATTGGTATTCAATTTTTTCTCCGTATATTCCTTCTTTAACTTGAGAAAGTCTCGCCGTAATTATTCCTAGTGGATTTAATGACTGACGAATTACAAGAATTACCAAAAAAAAGATTGCAATATCTACAACCAACAAAGTTTGAACTATTGTTCCTCGTTGAGAACTAGATTCTTGTAATCGTTGATTCCAAGAATCTAGTAAGTTATCTAATGATGCTATCAAAACAAATCTTTGCTCTTTTAAATTTCCAAATGTTGAACCAAATTCTTCAGAAAGTAAAGACTTTGTTTCAAGTTTCATAATTCTTAATTGTACGGATTCCCAAAGCGGGTCTAGCAGTCTTAATGCATTTGAATTTTCTCTTGGAATTGGTTCTAAAATCTCATGAACCTGTCCTACACTTTGTAAATCCAAACCATCAGTAGGAATGTCTAGTAGTTTTCTTAATCCTATTTCAAAACTAATTCTTTGTTTTTTAAGTTCCTCTCTAGTTCCCTCTTCTTCTCCAATAGAGATTAGTAAAGCATTTTGACCTATTTCTTTTGCAAGTTCATGGAGTTCTGCTGCAATTTCTTTATGCCTATTATATTTTCTTTCTAGCTCTGAAATTTCTTTTAATGCAGAATCAGTTGTGAGTACCAACTCCCCATTTTTTTCTAGAATGTAATTAAGTGAATTGACTGCATCTTCATCAAAAACAGAAGTTTCTTTAATTTTTTCAGCACTATCCCTGTAAGTTTCCCATGATGCTAAAACTTCATTAAATTCATCAATAATTTCATTTGGAATAGTTGCAATAGATTGGCCTCGTATTGACCCCCCTGTTTGTAAAATTTTTAAAACTGATTCAAATTCATCGATCTCATTTCTGAGAGTTTGTCTGTCCTCTTCATTTCCACTTGCTATAGAACCTACAATACTAGCTAATGTCTCTGCTTTTACTTTCAAATCACTAGCACGAATAATGGTATATGATTCATCATCGCTTATGTTTTGGGATTGATAAAGTAAGAATAGGTTAACAGCTGCTGCTGCTATTAAAATTCCCACAAGAAGATAGGACTTAAGTATAATTTTCATTGCCCTAAAAACCAAATTTTCAGAGAGTATAAAAACTCCAGCTACGCAGATTCGATGAAAACAATGTCTGATGAATTCATTCGAGTGGCAACTAAAGAGATTAACGAAGAGATTGATTCTGTTGATGAAATTCTCAAATCTTGCAACAATAATTCTAGTGCAATAAAAAAAGCATCATTGATTGAAAAACATTTTCATAAAATAAAGGGGCTTGCCCCAATGATGGGAAAAGGGGATATAGGCGAAATTGCCGCCATGACTGATAAAATTCTAAAACATGTGATTGAGGGAAATGATCTTAATGGTGTTTATGAAATATTACTTGAATCCAATAAATTCATGAAAGATAGCATGGAAGAAGCTAATTCGAATATGCATCAATTAAAACAAAAGATCGAAGCTAATTATGCGAATATTTTGGACTGACTTTACTATTAAACGGCTTCACCTGCTTTAAGAAAATGGCAAAAATAATGTTGGCAGATGACTCTGATGCAATTCGTCAAGTTATACGAGACATTCTTTCAATTGGTAATCATGAGGTGGTAGCAGAATCTGTTGATGGTGATGAAACTATTGAAAAATTTAGTGAAACTAAACCAGATCTTCTTTTATTAGATCTTGCTATGCCAAAGAAAGATGGATTAGCTGTGATCAAGGAAATTATTGCTATTCATCCAGATGCAAAAATTATCATAATTACAGCAACCGACAACCAAGGAATTATTAAAGAATGTCTTGACGCAGGTGCTAAAACACATATTTCAAAACCCTTTGATTTTGATAATGTATTAAAAGTAATATCTGAAATTGTTTCAAATTAGTTATAATTTTGTAATAAATAAATGAAAATGATTTTTTTTATGAATACTTGGCATAGTTATGATTAAAAGTGTCAAGAATCAGTTTGAATAGTTGAAAAAAATAGTTCTTGATACTAGTGTGATAATAAATGGACAAATATCCAAGGAAGTAGAATCTGGAATTTTAAAAGATCATGAAATAATAATTCCTGTTGCTGTAATAGATGAATTACAATCTCAAGCATCTCAAAAAAAAGAACAAGGTTTTATTGGACTTGAAGAAGTTAAAAAACTTCAAGCATTAACAAAAGAATTTGAAATATCATTAAAGTTTGATGGTAATAGACCATCTGCTGATGATGTACGGTTATCTGGACGGGGAAGAATTGATGCATTGATTAAAGATATTGCAAAAGAAAACAACGCTCCTCTATACACTTCAGATAAAGTGCAAGCTTTAGTATCTGAAGCTGAAGGAATTGAAGTAAAATTCCAAGAGCCTGATGTTAAACAAAGCGAACTTGAATTTTTAAGATTTTTTGATTCTGAAACAATGAGCATTCATTTAAAGGAAGGTTTGAAGCCTAAGGCAAAAAAAGGCCAACCAGGATCTTTTAACCTTGTTGAGGTCGATGATAAAATTTTAACTCGTAATTATTTACATAAAATTACTAAACAGATAATGGATATTGCTAAAATGAATAACACAAGTAATATCGAAATCTCAAAACCTGGCGCACTTGTTATTCAACACATGGATTACCGAATTGCTATAACGCAACAACCTTTTTCGGAAGGTTATGAAATAACTATCGTTCATCCAATTGTATGTTTAAAATTAGATGATTATAACTTGTCAGAGAAGCTCTTGTCACGAATTTCTGAAAGAGCTGAAGGAATAATTATCTCCGGACCTCCAGGATCTGGTAAAAGTACTTTAGCTTCTTCTATAGCAGATTATTATAATAAACAAGGAAAAATTGTAAAAACATTCGAGTCTCCCCGTGATTTACAAGTTGATGCTGGTGTAACCCAGTACACAAGACTTGATGGAAGTTTTGAAAATTCTGCTGATATTTTACTATTGGTTAGACCAGATTACACAATTTTTGATGAAGTGAGAAGACGTGAAGATTTTGGAATTTATTCTGACCTTAGACTTGCAGGAGTAGGAATGGTTGGTGTTATACATGCCAACTCTCCCATTGATGCCATTCAACGATTCATTGGAAAAATAGAATTGGGAATAATTCCAAGCGTAATTGACACAGTGATATTTGTAAAAGATGGCAAAGTCTCAAAAGTTTATGAATTAGAGCTTAAGGTAAAAGTACCATCTGGAATGATTGAGCAGGACTTAGCTCGACCTGTTATTGAAATTCGAGACTTTGAAGAACATACTTTGGAATATGAGATTTATACATTTGGTGAGGAAAATGTAATTGTTCCTGTTTCAAAAAAAGCTAAAAAAATTGGTATTGAAAAGTTAGCAGAAGAAAAGATAAGCGATACATTTAGAAGATTTGATCCTAATGTAGAGGTAGAAATTTTATCTGAAAATAGCATCAAAGTTAAAGTTGACAAACAAAATATCTCATCAATCATTGGGCGTGGAGGTTCTACAATTAAGGATTTAGAAAAAACACTCCAAGTTCATATTGATGTGGTTGAAAAAGATTCTTATGAATTAACAAATTCTAATTCTGGCTTGCCGTTTGATTTTTCAGAATCAAGAACTTTTATGACTTTAACTGTGGAGAAACAACATGCTGGATTTAATGCAAATATTTATGTAAATGATAATTATCTCACTTCCTCTCGTATAGGCCGAAATGGTCAAATCAAAATCCCAAAACGTTCAAGCATATCTAAACGACTAATGAAAGTGGCAAATTCAAAAAACGATATCCAAATTTTTCTAAAGGATTAGATAGCACACTACAATTTTTATCAAAAATTCTGAAAATTATCTAGAACTTTAGGATTTGACCTTAAGAACGTGATAAATTTTCGTAACTGTCGAATCGTCTTTGGATTAAGATGATGCTCTAATCCTTCAACGTCTTGGTTAGCCGTTTCATGTCCAATACCCAAAATTTCAAAAAATTCTAACAATATGCCATGTTTTTTACGAATGGTATCTGCAATATGATTGCCTTTTTCAGTAAGATTTATTCCATGATATTTTTCATATTCTAAATACCTATTTTCATCTAAACGCTGCAGCATTTTTGTAACACTTGGCGCACTTACATTCATGTATCTTGAAATATCTAATGTTGTTGCATAACCTTTGAGCTCAACTAGTTCTGAAATTACCTCAAGATAATCTTCCATTCTAGTGCTTGAGCCAATTCTAGTAGTTTGGTGTGCTGCTTTGATAGATTCCAGCCTTTTAGCATTTTTCTTCTTCAAGTTCAATTTCTAACTTGAGCGTCTCTGATATAATTTTCTTATGAAGCCGTAATAATTCCATATCTTTAGGAAGGAATTTGATTGAAGTTATTGAATTTTGACAATAGAGTAATCAATCTTGATCATTGAATATTATCTAATTATATCAAAAGATCAAATGAAATTGGACGATCTACTAAAACGAAAATTAGATGAGATAAGGGCAATGTCAAGCTCAGTAAAAAGAAGAACAGGATTGTATGCCGATTTAGCTAAAGTTGATGATAAAAAAACTGCCGAGTCATTGAGTGCTTTACAAAAAGCTCCTGCTCCAGGAAAAAAACTACAAAAGATTGGTTTTATCATGTTTTGGGTACCTGAACCCAGTGGAGTTACAAGTGCTATTGGGGCTCCAATGATTTTAGCAGGAAAATATCTTGACAGAGTGTATAACGGTTCAACTATTCATGATATTGGAACCCAAACAAAAAATACAGTTTCGACAATTAATGATTTTAAAAAATCTCTATTATAATTCTCTTAGTTTTTAACCTGCATCTTTATTTTTAATAATATGGCAACACGTGCACAAGTTTTAATTCCTATAACGATTGCAGCCTTTATTGTTGGGATTGCAGGTATTTTATCAATCCCAAGTGATGTGAAATTTGAATTAGTGGAATTTCCTAGAGGAACCATAAAAATTGACAATGTTGTTTTAGAAGTACAAATAGCTGATACTGATCTCCTACGTACTCAAGGTTTAATGTTCCAAGAGGAGTTACCTT
>CAWTZT010000015.1:0-6801 GCA_963919845.1 Thaumarchaeota archaeon CSP1-1 | reverse complement strand
CCAAATTAGAATGCCTCAAACAAAACCGATTATCTCAATAGTAAATGTTGTAGCTTCTGCATCAATAGACGAACAATTAGACCTAGCAGAAATTACAAAGAAATTTCCTGATGTCGAATGGCATCCAGATACCTTTCCTGGAGCCGTGTTTAGACTAAAGGAGCCAAAGACTGCTACGTTGCTTTTTAGAACTGGAAAGATGGTATGTACTGGTTCAAAATCTTCAGAATTTGCAAAGACTGCAATAAAGATCATTGTCAAAAAACTAAGAAAAGAAAAAATCAAGATAAAAAATGACGCTGTAGTCACAATACAAAATATAGTTGCATCAATAGATCTGGGAGGAAAGATTCGCTTGGAAAAGGCTGCAAGGACTTTGCCAAGAAGCATGTATGAACCAGAACAATTTCCAGGGGTAATACACAGAATGATTGATCCTAAAACAGTAATTTTGATATTTGCATCAGGCAAACTGGTTTGTACTGGAGGTAAATCTGAAAAGGATGTCTATCGTTCTGTAAACAATCTTCATAGCATGCTAGAAGAAAAAGGATTAATGATTTATGAATAGAGATTATTATCATAATTGATATCACAGGAATTTTTTTCTAGACATTTGATTTTCTATCAAAGTAAATTATTCCGCAGTCTTCTGAACAAAAATTACCTGTTTGATTTTCAAATTCCTTCCCACATTGTTTGCATTTAGTAATTGGAAAAATACTTAATCAGATATTATTTAAATTTAAATTTTAAAACAACTAATTATACAATATTTTACAAATTCACGCACAAATGACTGATCAAGCACTTATAACGCTAGTCACAGCTCTAATTTTTGGGATTATTATATGTATAAAAATTTTGAAGTGAATGTTAATTGAAAGCATTGATACTAGCAGCAGGAGAAGGAAAGAGAATAAGAGTTATTGGTGACTCTAAACCGTTAGTTACTCTTCTTGGATTGCGCTTGATTGAAAGAGCAATTTTAACTGCAAAAAAATCTGGAATAAAAAAATTCTGTATTGTAGTGGGATACAACGGCGATAAAATCAGAAATCACTTGTCAGATGGCAAAAAGTATGGTGTCAAAATAGAATATATTCAAAATGACGAATGGAGTCAAGGCAATGGAATTTCGATTCTCAAAGCCAAAAATCTTATGAAAGAACGCTTTGTTCTTTTGATGGCCGACCACAATTATGATCACAGAATACTAGATCGTCTTTTGAAAACAAAGATTGGAAATGATGAGTGTATACTTTGTGTTGACCGACATCCTAAATCTTACCTGAATATCGAAGATGCTACCAAAGTTTTGACGGTAGATCACAGGATTCAAACCATCGGCAAGGATTTAACAAATTACAATTGTATAGACACAGGCATCTTCATATGCAATCCAGTTATCTTTGATGCACTAGAGGAAAGCATTGCCAACGGAGACGAAGGCATGTCTGGAGCTGTTAAAGTTTTAGCAGGACAAAATAAAATGAGATATTTACCACTAGAAGACAACTTTTGGATAGACGTCGACGACGAGACGGATCGAAAAAATGCTGAACAACTCTTGTATTCGAAGTTAAGCAAAGACACTGATGGACCTGTTTCTAAAATACTCAACAGACCCTTATCGATTAGGTTATCAAAGCTTCTTTTAAAGACAAACATAACACCAAACCAGATTTCTATCCTGAGTTTTATTATAGGAATGACTGGAGCTTCTCTGTTCTTTCTTGGGGAATATTTCTATCTCATTTTGGGTGGGATTTTAGTTCATATTCATTCGGTTATTGATGGGTGTGATGGAGAGGTAGCACGCTTTAAGCTTAGACAGACAAAATATGGTGGTTGGCTTGATTCGGTTCTGGATAGATATGTTGATGCTGCCATAATTTTGGGACTGACTTATGGATATTGGAGCATACACAATGACAGTCTGATATGGATAATTGGGTTTGTTGCCCTCATAGGATGCTTCCTTAACAGCTACACAGGTGACAAGTACGACGCTATCTTTAGAAATGGCAACGGAATGAAAAAATCCAAATTTAGAATGGGACGGGATGTGAGACTTTTGCTAATTACTATAGGAGCACTGACTAACCTAATTCCCATATTTCTCATTATTGTTGCCGTCCTTGCGAACTTTGAGGCTTTGCGGAGACTGATAGTATTCAGGAACAAACTTGAGATAAATTCCTGAATACCCCTATGATGATAAAATAGTCTTCTATTCCTGATTGAATGCCTGACTTTGAGCAAACACTGCCTTTCTACACCTGTGACATTCAGTCCACGGAAAATTCCAACTCACAAACAAATTTCCACAAGAAATGCATTCCCGTATTCTTCGTTTTGGGCGGTTTTGGATTGTCAAGGATAATATTACTCTGGAGATAATATAAAACTGTACAAAGGAATCATGGAAACAGTCTATGTTCTAATAGTGAGTGAAACAGGTTCAGAACAACACGTAATCGAAAAGCTTCTAATGATTGATGAAATAAAAGAGGTTAACCAAGTGGGGGGTGCTTATGATGTTGTGGTTAAGGTTACAGGACCCACATCGGATACTGTAAGGGAGTTAATAACGGGGAAGATTAGAATGATTGAGGGTATTAAAATAACATTAAGTCTGATAGTATCTAAGTAACACATGACTATAACGTTATTTTATTTGCAACTACTTCATGATAGTGAACGCAATAAAGTATTGGATGATTATTGTACTGGTGATCTTGAACGTGGTGAAGTAGAAGAACAAGTTGTCACTCAAGACTTAAGAATCTCTTTTGTTTCGTTGATCTGGTGACAAATTATACCGTAATTAGTGGAAAAGCATCAGAAGGTTTAGCAAAAAAGTTAGCAAAAAAAATTAGAGCAAAATATATTAAATCTGAGCTAAGAGTTTTTCCAGATGGAGAAAGCAAAATCACTATTAGATCAAAACTAAAAAAAGGAAAGATAATCGTTGTACAATCAACATTTCCGCCTGTTGATTCAAACTTGATTCAAGCTCTTGCCCTGATTTCAAAGGCAAAACAATCTTCGCTAAATGTAATTGCAGTAATTCCATATTTGGGATATGCAAGACAAGATCAAGAATTTCTGCCAGGTGAGGTAGTAACAATCAAGGTTTTAGCAAATTTATTCAAGGCTGCTGGAGCCTCAAAAATCATAGTAGTTGATATTCATAGTAAAATTGCCCTAAAACAGTTTAAAATTTCAGCAAAAAACGTTTCAGCTGTACCTGCCCTTGTACAATATTTTAAAAAATTACAACTAAAACACCCATTAGTAGTATCACCTGACCTTGGTGGTGCAGCTCGTGCAAAAGAATTTGCAAAACATTTTGGAACAAAATACATTTCACTAAAGAAACAAAGAGATAAAAAAACTGGAAAAGTTTTGATAAAATCATCTAATCTAAAAACAGTCAAAGGAAGAGATCTAGTTCTTGTAGATGACATGATAAGTACTGGTGGAAGTATTATCAAAGCTACAGAATTTTTAAAGAAACAAAATTGTAAACGTGTTTTTGTTGCATGTACTCATGCTTTGTTAATGAATAATGCAGAAAAGAAAATTCGAAAAGCTGGTGTTTCACAAATAATTAGTACAAATACTATTCCAGGCAAAACAGCTAAAGTGGATGTTTCAAGTTCAATTGCTAAAGTAATCTAGTAATCATGAAACTTGTGTTTTTAGGTACATCTGGTGCACAACCTACAACAGAACGTGCACTAAGCTGTATTTGTTTAGAAAAAGAAGGTGAGATTTTGATGTTTGATGCTGGTGAAGGAGCTCAGATTTCTTATATAAAATCTGGTTTAGGATGGAACAAAAAAATGAAAATTTTTGTAACTCATCTTCATGGTGATCATTGTATTGGAATACTTGGATTATTACAAACAATGACACTACAAAATAGAACAGAACCTATGGAAATCTACGGACCTGATGGAATTGAAGAGTTTATTGCTGCAAACATCAAAGTGTTAAACTTTGGTTTGTCTTTTCCTGTAATTATTTCAGCAATACAAGAAGAATGTGTGGTGGATGAAAAAACTTACACTATTCATGCATGCGAAGCTGATCACTCCGTTCCTGCATTTTCGTTTGTTTTTCAAGAAAAAGATAAACCCGGAAGATTTCATCCAGAAAAAGCAAAGGAGCTTGGTGTACCTGAAGGAGAGCTTTGGCATAAGCTTCAGATAGGAGAAGAGGTTAAGGTTGGAAACAATACAGTAAAACCATCAGATGTATTAGGTGAAAAACGTCCAGGAAAAAAAATTGGTATTTCTGGAGATACTAGACCTACTAAGAAACTTGAAGAATTTTTCAAAAATTGTGACTATCTTACCTTTGATTCTACCTATTTAGATGAAATCAAAGACAAGGCATTAGAAACTCATCACACTACAGCAAAAGAGGCAGCACAGCTTGCAAAAAATGCAAATGTCTCTACTTTAATTTTGACTCATTTTTCAGCAAGATACAAAGATGAATCTGTATTACTAGAAGAAGCAAAAACAATTCATGAAAATGTAATTGCTGCAAAAGATCTTTTAGAAATTTCATTATAAATTATTTTAGTCTTAGTTAGAAGGATATCACTATGTTTCAATGTTACATTGTATACTATGTTTCAATATCACATAGTAGAGTATGAAGATGGTGAATCTATTTTAAAAAAAATACATTATCTTGCTGGAGTTACAGCTTTCAAAATTCCAATAAAGTTTCCATTTTTGTCTTGGATTTTTATTACTATATCTGAAGCATAGATGTTTGCACTTTTATCCCACTCAATACTTCCAACATAGATTGATTCGTTTTTACCTTTAAGCCACCAGCCTTCATCGCTTTGATAGTAGTCAGAAGTTTTACCTGTTTGTGCAACATTTGCACCATAAGCATTTGTTACAAAAATTTCTGGAAATTGCAAATCACCAAACTCCCCAGAGGGAATTACAGTATACTTTCTTAAGAAATCCGAAATGTGACTTTTAATAATAGAATCCATGAAAGGTGTAATTTCTGATTCAGATGCGGATTGCCATTCTTCATCTTTTTCATTAATGTATTCATATGGTTCGTCTAGAGTTCCAAACTGTGAGTTAGAGTCTCTTATAGCTTGTATTAACTCAGTGTTTTTAGATAGCTCCTGCATCTTTTGGATCTTGAATGCTATCAAATCAAGATTGTGTACTAGATTTTCCTTTGATTCATCATCTATAACATCAATTTCAATTACTTCCGTATCTAGAGAGTCATCTGATTCAGAGGGGATTACCAAAATTCCTTCATTAATAAGAAATTGCAGTGCATTTAGAAATTCTTTATCAGAGATTTGATCATCTACCCAAAACGAAGCTGTATTTTTTATCCAAGATGGAATTAAAGAATTGGTTTGGGCATAAGTAAACGAAAGTAGTGAAATAGCGATTATAGAAAAAGTAATGACTAGAAAAAGTTTTTTCACAAAAATTCTATTTAGTACTTGCTAAAAAGTTTAAGAAACCTATTATGTGCATGATATCATTTGAGTTTAATGTTTGAACAATTTGCTGACAAGTTAAACAATGCAAAAAAAATTGTATTTGTTACAGGCGCAGGAATTTCACAAGAAAGTGGAATTCCCACATTTAGGGGAAAGGATGGCTATTGGAGAAAATATGATCCAATGAAGCTTGCAACCATTGATGCATTTTATGATGATCCAAAGCTAGTTTGGGAATGGTATGAAGATAGAAGAAAAAATATTCGTTCAGCTCAACCAAATGCTGGTCACAAAGCAATTGCAGAGCTTGAAAAATACAAAGACATAGTTGTTTTAACTCAGAATATTGATGGACTGCACCAACGCGCTGGTAGCTCAAAAGTGTTAGAACTTCATGGAAGCATCATTAGAATAAAATGTACAGTTTGTGATTATATTGATAATATTCCAAATAGTTTTGATACGCTCCCACCTCAATGTAAGTGTGGTAATACATTACGACCAGATGTAGTATGGTTTGGTGAGGGGCTTCCCCAAGATGTTTGGCAAGAAGCAATAGAACATGCAAATTCTTGTGATGTAATGATTATTGCTGGAACCTCACTTGTTGTTTCTCCTGCAAATACTCTTCCCTTATATGCAAAGCAAAGTGGTGCTACTCTAATTGAAGTAAATCCTGATGAAACAATAATGTCAGGAGATATGGATCTTTCATTAAAAACAACTTCAGCGAGTTGTTTGCCAGAATTATTACCGTTTGTAAAAAATTCTAATTTCTAGCTGATTTTATCTATAGTTTCATCAAAGGTTGTAGTAACTGTATTATAAGTAACTTCGAGTGTTTCTTCTATTTTGTTAAAGGTAACATCTTTTGCATATGCTAAATCGTTTTTTGTTTCATCAAAATCAATTGGGATAGAATACTGACTATATGGGAAAAATAGGATTCCGGCAACAACTAAAACCACACCGATGATTGCAATATGAATAATCAAAATAATTCCTGTTAATTTTTAACAGTAAAGGAAATTGATTCCTCGTGGTCACCATGCACAACTTTTAATTTCCAATTTCCAGTTTTTGCATCACTATCAAGTATGAAAATTAGTGTATAGGTACCATCACTTGAAGTACTGGAATGTGCAGTTGAAATCTTTTGATCAGGGCTAGTTATTTCTGCAGTTATAGGAGTGCTAGCTTTACCAAATCCGGTTACTTTTATCATTTCTCCAGATTTGTAAACTGAATTATCCAGAACAACTGTTAATCCTTCAATAGAAGGTTTATCAGGTATG
>CAWTZT010000014.1:0-4787 GCA_963919845.1 Thaumarchaeota archaeon CSP1-1 | reverse complement strand
TGTATCAATTATTGATAGTACAACAAATTCTGTAGTAGAATCTGTTACTGTGATTAAACCCTTTGAAATGGCAATTAATACCAATACTGGCATAGTTTATGTAACATACTCCGAGTCAGGTCCCCTATCAATCATTTCTGAATCTGTGAATGTTCAAGACTCAACACAATTGAATGCGATCATTATGACGGTAATAATTTTAGTTGCTGTAGGTATTTTAACTTCAATACTTGTAAGCAAAAGAAAAGCTCAAAGACTAAATTAATTGAAAAAACCTACAAAGTTTTAGATTTTATTTTAGTTTTTTCTTTTATTCGATAAATATTTCCATCCAATCTTTTTTTTGCAAATTTATAATAATTTTTTACAATTTCGAATCCCAAAAATTTCCGACCTAATTTTTTACTTATCACAGCAACTTGACCTGAACCTAAAAATGGATCAAGAATTAGATCATTTTTTTCACTAGAGTATTCCAGAATTTTTTTTATCAATTCTGCAGGAAGTTTTGTTGGTGTTTTTTGATCACCAGTCCAATATTCACGGTTTATTTGCCAAACATCTTCTTTATCCTTATAATGTAAGCTTCGTCCATCAACAGTTTTTGAATTTTTTTTAAATCGAAAAAATGGAATAAATTTTCTTTTTTTCTCGTCCTTACAGACGTAAAGACAGTGATAATGTGAAGTAACAAATTTTTTTGAAGTGACTACTCCGAATTGATATTTCCAAATTATGTGATTTACGGTAGTAAATCCAACATCATCCAAAGCATTTAGAATGTCTTTAAGATTATTCCATCCTGAAAAGACGTACATGCTTCCCGATTCTTTTAGTGTTCGAATTGCTTGACTCATCCATTGATAAGTAAATTGGTAATAGTCTTCTGGTTTGATTTCATGATATCCCTCTATAACCCTTGATTTTGTTCTATTGTAATTTTCCTTAGAAGCCTTAAAGTTAATTGCAAAAGGTGGATCAGTAATAATTAGATCGATTTTTTTATCTGGAATTGATTTCATTCCATCAATGCAATTCATGTTGTAAATATTGTTAATTTCAATTTTTTTCAAATTCATGACTGGTATTACCTTGCTTATTTAATAATGTCATGAAATTGGATTCAAAATAAAGAAATGAACTTAATTAAAGTCCAAATGAATTTCCTGTGAGTTTTAATTTTGACTATCTATAATCTATCTTGTTTTTAATGCGAGTAACTTGAGCCATTTCCTCTCTAAGGTGTGTTTTTAACAGTCTTTCATGTTGTCTTTTATGAGCCCAGTAAAGATTGAGCACAGATTGTCTTGATCTCGCTCGTTTAAGAGCAGACTGAAATTGTCTATGCATCGTATTTACTTGGTTAACATAGCTTGCCATGTTTTCCCGAACAAATTCCACTAGATATGCTTTTCGTGCAAATCGTCATACTTGAATCAGTTGATAGGTAAAGCTATTCCTTTAGGGTAGGCATTGGAGGGGAGGATCACTGTCAAACAATAAATCTAGATTATTCTATCTGGATTTCGTGAAGTATTCTTGTCCAAAATGTAAATCAGTACTATCAATCCAAAAAACTTTCAACAAAAAAATTTTGATTTCGTGTAATGGTTGTGGTTTAGAGGATTTTTTAGAGTATGCTAAAAATTTTGATGAAGTGTATCTTGATTTTTTAACAAAATTTGATGATGGAAAAATTCCAAATGAAATACAAATCAAAGATTCTTTGATGGACGAAGGTATTCTAAGAGATGAAAACGAAATAAAAAAAATGATTGGAAAATCTATTCCAGATCCATTAACCAAATCAGTATTATTTTCACAAAAAGATTACCTTTCATATTTTAAGACCTTAAGGGAACCAGAGCCTAAAATGGGCTCATCTGTTAATAGTTTAGGTTTGGATGAAGAAATTTCAAAGTATTTACAAAAAATAGGAATAAAAAATTTTTACAAATTTCAAGAAGATGCTATAAATGAAATTATTTTTGGTAAAAATGTAGTAATAGAAGCACCGACTGCTTCAGGAAAAACAGAAGCATTTGTTCTACCAGTTTTGCAAAAAATAAGAAATGAGAAGGAGGCGGATGGAAAAGTTTTTGGTCTTTTTATTTATCCAACAAAGGCGCTTTCAAGGGATCAGTATCCGAAAATTTTAGCATTTGCTGATAAAGTTGGTATTCAAGTAAAAGTATTTGATGGAGACACCAAACAATCAGAACGTAATGAGATCTTAGAGAATCCTCCTCACTTAATAATTACAAATTTTGATGTAATACATTATCATCTTAGGAACAGAACAAAATTTTCAACATTATTGAGTTCAATAAAATTTTTAATTGTTGATGAAGTTCACGTTTATTCGGGTATTTTTGGTTCAAATGTTCACTATATCATTAAACGACTCAAAAGAATTTGTAATAAAATTCAATTTATTGCATCATCTGCAACTCTTGATAATGCAGTAGAGTTTTGTGAAAAACTTTTTGATGTCAAAATGAAGTTAATACACGGAGAAGGAAAAAAAGGAGAAACCGACTTTGTAATACTTTTTCCTTCATTGAGAACTCAAAGAGCATTGATGATTGACTTGATAAAAAAATTAACTAATAAAAAACACAAAACTATGGTTTTTAGCAATTCGCATCTAAATTCTGAACTACTTGCGATGCAAGCTAGAAAGCAAAAAATTGACATTAAGGTTCACAGAGCAGGATTGATGGCAAATTATAGACGATCAGTTGAAAAATTATTCAAAGATGATAAACTATCTGCAATATCTTGTACACCTACATTAGAATTAGGAATCGATGTAGGAAATGTTGACGGCGTAATTTCATCAACGATTCCTATTAACCGACTAGTACAACGAATAGGACGAGCTGCAAGACAAGGACAGCGAGGATACGCATTTTTAGCTCTAGGAAATGATCCCATCTCACAATATTACAAGAATCATCCAGAAAATTATTTTGAAGATATAGAACGAATTTACATTGACCCAAAAAATCCGTTTGTTGAGGAATTTCAAGTATTGGCAATGGCTTGCGATAAACCCATTGTAAAGCACGAATTACAGGAACATGCCGAAGTTATTGAAAAGCACCTCAAGAAAGGAAACCTGATTTTGCAGGAAAACAGATACGTTCCAAACTATCAACAGATAAGAACTCAACTTAGTGATTACAGTATTAGAGGCATAGGCCAGTCAATTGACATATTTTTGAACGGTAAAAAGGTGGGGGACAGAGTTTTACCCATAGCTCTTCAGGAATTACATGAATCTGCCATCTATTTTTTGGCAGGAACTAGATACAAAGTTAAGGAATTTAATTATCCTGAAAAAAATTTTGCAAAGATAGAGAGAATTCCAAGAGATTATCCTTACTATACTAAAGCACTAACCGAAGAATGGCCTACTATTGAAACAATTTATGAAAAAAGAAAAGCCTTTGGATTAGAGATCGCATTTTGTAAATTGCATATACAAAAGACAGTATATGGTTATGTTAACATCGAAATAGGGCAAGAAGTAACTCAAGGACAAAAGGTCTTACTTGAAAAACCATTAGAATACGATTTCATTACAAAGGGTATTGTTTTTCATGCTCCAAGACCGTTAAAACAGATTGATGGTTCTGAAAACGAAGAATATGTGGAAGCAAGTGGTTATCACGCAACTGAACACGTAGTAATTGAAGGAAGCAACATGATTACAGGAGGAGTTTCGCAAGATTTGGGTGGGATTTCGCTTGGTACTTCAGGATTAATCTTTGTATATGATTCTGCTATTGGTGGGAGCGGTGCAAGCAAAGCACTTTATGATAGATTTGAAAAAGCATTAGAGCGAGCTATGTTTATTGTCAAAGAATGTCTATGCAAAAATGAGGCTGGGTGTCCTCGATGTACTTTCTCATACAGGTGTGGCAACAACAATGAATATTTGCACAAACACTCTGCTCTTGAAATTTTAGATAGAATTAACGATGGAGAATAAACAGAACTTGAAGAGCCAAGAGTAGGTGACAAGCCACTGGTTTAAGAAAATATTAACAAAAAAATTTTTGTTAATTACCTTTGGAATTTTTGTTGGCAGTATATCTTTTGTAATAGCAGATGCACAAACTTTTGAGGAATACAAAGTCACTGTTGAAACATTCGCCGAAGATCTTGAAGTTCCTTGGTCAATTGCATTTGCTCCTGATGGAAGAATCTTTGTTACAGAACGTGTAGGAAAATTAAGAGTGATTGAAGAAGGAGAACTTAATCCAGAGCCAATCAAGACTCTTGATACTGGAAAAGGAGAAGGAGGGCTGCTAGGTCTAGCACTTGATCCTAATTTTAATGAAAACCATTACTTGTATCTCTATTACACCTACTCTGAATTTTTAACCACATACAACAAGGTTGTTCGTTATACCGAAAAGGACAACAAACTTTTTGATGAAATGGTTTTGGTAGATAAAATTCCGGGTGCGGCATTTCATGACGGTGGTAGATTAAAGTTTGGAGAAGACGGTAAACTCTACATTACAACTGGCGACGCTGGAAATGTAGACTTTGCACAAGATATAAACTCATTAGCAGGGAAAATCTTGAGAATTAGTTCAGATGGCTCTATTCCAGATGATAATCCATTTGAAGGATCTCCAGTGTATTCTTTAGGACACAGGAATCCTCAAGGACTTGATTGGGATCCAGTAACTGGAAAACTAGTTGTATCTGAACACGGTTCATCTGCGCATGATGAAGTAAATGTTGTAGAGTCAGGAAAAAATTATGGTTGG
>CAWTZT010000013.1:0-7507 GCA_963919845.1 Thaumarchaeota archaeon CSP1-1 | reverse complement strand
CCATTACACAAACTTACGCCCAAGAAAGTTTTGATGTGGTATGGCAATTAGTATACATAAAGGCCAACATTTGCCATCCTACTGATACGCAGGTCGCAACAATGTATTCTGAACTAACAACAACGTATTTAGAATTATATGAATTAGAAAACGTAGGTCTTGAACCAACATGTATTACAGAAGCTAATTATGAAAATTTCAAAACTAGTGAACCTGTAAATTTATTAATTTTAATCTACGATGAGGAACTCGGTAAAAAATTCTTACAATCAAATAATCTTGATGGTGTATATGTGCAAGTTGGTAACAACAGATTAAACAATCATACTGTAGTTGTGTGTGATTGTTCTGAAGGTAAGGCTAGTTTTGAATCAGCACTGACTCCTTGGGTATTATCTCACGAACTCTCACATTTTGTTCTTTCATACAAGGGATTTAACAAACTTACAATTCAAGAGGCAATACATTCAATTGAAAATCAATATGATAGTTGTGTAGCAGAATTTAGCGTAGATGATGATTGTAGTGGAATCAAACTAACTACTAGAGCAGAAAATGTTGCAAGAGACTTTGTTGTAATGAAGCCATATGAAAATGCTGTAGGAAATAATTTAATTAAATTCGTACCTAATGACCTTGATTCTAGTACATTAGATTTACATCGTGAATTAGTCAATTTATGGTTGTTAGGTTCAATCAATGATGATGCTTATATGACCACCGTGGAGCACTTGGTTGATCCCCCCGTAGAAAATTATACAAATACATCTTACGTCGATTTCCAAATTACAAATGGCTTTGTAATTTTTGAAGAAGCAAAAAATCAGGATATAAAGTGGGATGAACATCTTTATCCTACCAATCCAGAAAAAAATTTAGAAACATTGTTTAAACATATTTCTTATAATACAGTTGATCAAGATACCAATACTGATACAGAAGAATTCCCAAATTGGTTCAAAACTCGAGCTTTATTGTGGGCAGAAAAAAGAATCAGTGACAAAGTATTTTTTGATGGAATCGAACATTTGGTAAGACTTGGAACAATCAAGTTAAGCTAAACAAGTATATCTCAGTCAAATTTTTGCTTGACAATAATTCTTTTTGTAAATAATTTCTCTCTATGATTAATTTTCAATCATGGCTTTTTTGATTAAAGGTGCCCTATCTTTAATGATTTTAGTAAATTCTTGTAGGTCTTCCAAACTAGGAACTTGTTTTTGGTTAGTATATACTTGAAGAAATCCAGAATATACACATCCTGCAATGATTCCAAATGCTGTATCGGAAACTGACTCTACCTCTGGAACATAACTTTCTGCAATTTGTTTGTAAGATCGAGCTTCACTAATGTAGTAATCAATTTGACTGTCCAAAAATTCTTTCGTATATTTTGAAAGTGCCATTTTTTTATATCTCTTTAAGTGATTAATAATGTTAATTTTTTTTGAGATCTTGCATAAAGTGTAAATTTGTTACACCTAGTTGTTTCCTTATGTGGAAACTTGACCGTGAAGATGATTATTTTAGAATATATGATTCAAAAAAAGACATAGCTGGTTATTTTGATCCTGATTTTGGTGAATTGTTTCCTAAGGAACAAGAGCAAGAATTAATTGAAAAAATGCATAAAAATCATGACAAAATTCCTGGTGGTTTTTTGATGGTACCAATGGTAAAATTTGGAATATTTGAGGCTGATAACCAAATGAATTTTCATCAATTACAAGACCTCATTGATAATGCAAAAGAACGTTTATCAAAATGGAAAAATTTTATTTCAGAATCAGATAATGATTTTCACTATATTCAGGTTTCCCATACTGATCATGATATGCTAAGCATTACTTTTCCTGTAAAATTTAAACCTCCTTTACCCCTTGAAAAGAATTCTATTTTGAAAGAAATTGAGCCTACTTTGGATTTGATGCAGAAACATGGTTTGTTATAAGCTTACTTGAATATCTTGTAAAAATAACATACAAAGAAACAGATGATGCAAGCAATAGGCTAGTTCCTAGTGGAAATTCAGGAACAGGTGCATATTCTTCTGATTCAGCAACAAGTGAATAATCTACCACAGTTTTTGCTTGGAGCTTATCAGGAATTGTAACTAAGAAAAATGTTTCATCTGCTGCTCTAAGATAGTCTGGCCTTGTATGAGTTTTAGATACTGCTGCCACCTTGCCATCACGATCGTAAAGAGTGGCTACTACGACAATTGTATTTGCAGTTATTTCACCTTGGTTTGCTACTGTTCCGATAATAAACAGATTATCTAAATTATCCATACTAAATTCTGATGATGTAATTTCAATTACTTGGTGTTTAGGATTTGTTATTTGATAATTCAATTCTAGAGAATAAGACTCTATAGTTTTAGCTTTTTCTCCAAAAATTATAATATCAAATGGGCTTTTCATTCCTGGCATAATGGTGTTGATTAGAGATGTTGCACTAGTTTGGTCGATTATTTCACCGTTTGAATACAAAGAAGCAAGGATTTCAATTTGATTTAATGGTACATTGAAATCATTTCTTATTTCTCCAACAATGTGCATCGCTCCATTGTCTCCAAAATATGCTTGATCATTTTGTATTACGATCTCTGCTGATGCATTTGAGAATCCCAGTATTAATGGAAAAAGAAATATTAGATATTTTTCCAATAACTTAATTTATTTTACATTTTTAAATAAGTTATGGATTTATACCAGATTTCGCAGAGTTGAATTCTGCTAAACCGGCTAATTCAAATTCAAATGCTTCTTGTAAAAATGAATCTGAACGAATTTTTGCACTTTCATCATCAGTTTTAATCCATTCGATGGTTTCTTTAAAACTCTCAATCTGGCTCTTTGTAGATAATTTCAATAATTCAACAGAGCCGGCAAATGATGGGGGTGGTGAAAGTTCATCATATCTTATAACTATATTTTCAATTTTCTTTAGGTGTAAATCTGCAAATTCTAAAAATTCTTCCTTTGTAATATCTCCTTCCTTCAAAGATGTTGATTTTGAAATAAATTCTATTTGCAATGATTTCAACTCGTCTTGAATGCTTTTCAAATTATTGCCAAAAGCAAATCCTTGGATTTTAACTTGATCAGCTGAATAAAAGTAAGATATTGTAGCTGCAATTAATGAAACTGAAATAATTCCAAGAATTATTCTTTGTTTTTGTTTTTTTCTCAAACCTAAATGTAATTTCCTTTAGCATCTGTTTTTAATTCTATAGTCATCACAGTACCACTGATAAAGGATTCATTTCGAATTGTTCTAACTCGACCTACCTCCAAGTGATGCGGCCATATTTCAACTACTATTGCTTCTACCTTGACATTTTCTGGAGCATCTGTAAGAACAATATCTTCTTTATTGATTCCATATTCTTGCAATTTTTTTACAGAATGCTCAACTAATGGTTTTGGGTTATTATGATCAATTACCCATACCGTTCCATTATACTCAATTTTTTCCAATTTATTAAAAAAATTGATATGTTATATAACAATCATTCGGGATTAACTACATTTAGCGTCATAGTACTAACAACTCTGGCAAGCCTTCTAATTTTTTTACCAACTATTTTTTCAAAATCCTCTTGAGTCTGGCCATGTACTTCGGTAATTATATCGTAGGCACCAAAAGTAAGATATGCTTTTTTTACTTCAGGAATTCTTTTAAGTTCATCTATAATGTATTCCTCTGCTCCAAGATCACAATTCAATAAAACGTAGCCAATATGCATTATGTATTCATCACACTATTTTTTTCATACTTAACTTTATGAGTTACGAAAATTTCTTTCATTACCAACGACTTCGCAATCCGTAATAACTGCTACCCTTTTTTTTATCCCTGTCACTTCTTTTTCCTCTAGCATATTGATCTCTTGCAGCTCCATGTCTTCCTTTAAAGGAGCCCCCAGACTTTCTTCTATTAGAAAAATTTCTGTATCCTGTACTACGGGATCTTAGTTCTCTTTTTAGAGGATCTGGAAGTTTTACTTCAATTCCTAATTCTTCATTAAGATCCTTTATCTTTATTTTGGTTCGCTGTTGAATCAACTTCCAATCTCCAATAGATGAATATGAAACTAGAGTGATTGCCCTACCTTTAGCCCCTGCTCTTGCAGTTCTTCCTATTCTATGAAAGTAAAGCAATTCTTGATTTGGAATATCATAATTTACTACTAGTGCAACTTGAGGTACATCAATTCCTCTTGCAGCAACATCAGTTGCAACAAGCACATCTGCCTTTCCTCTTCGAAATCTTGACATGTTCTGTTCACGTCTGTGTTGTGACATATCTCCTTCAATTGCTACAACACTGTAATCACTTTTGTAAAGCATATGGGCTACTTCTCTAGTTCTTATCTTTGTAGAACAAAATACAATTGTTTGCCCTTTTCCTTTTTCTTTGATAAAATTAATGAGGTGCTTTGGTTTGTCTCTATCTTTAATTACTAGAAATGCCTGTTCAATTCCTTCTCCACTAAGCTCATCAGCATCCAACAAGAATTGTTTTGGATTGTTCAAATAATTCTCAGCTAATCTCAAAATTTCTGGGGGCATTGTTGCTGAAAACAAAGACATTACCTTTTCTTTTGGAGCAAGTCCCAAAATGAATTCAATATCGTCAATAAATCCCATATCAAGCATTGTGTCTGCTTCATCTAGAACTAAGTGAGATACATCATCAAGACTAATTGAACCCCTCTTCAAATGATCAATTAGTCTGCCAGGAGTAGCCACAACAATTTCAACGCCTCTTTCAAGAGCACCTAATTGAATCCCCATACCTTGCCCCCCATAAATCGTCGCACAATTAATTCCTGTGAATTTGGCAAATCTTCTTGTTTCATTAGTAATCTGTATGGCAAGTTCTCGTGTTGGTGCCATAACTAGGCCCTGAATTCCTAACTTTGGAGTAATCTTTTGTAGCATAGAAATAGCAAATGCAGCTGTTTTTCCAGTTCCTGTATGAGCTTGACCTACAACATCTCTTCCAGAAAGTAAAACTGGTATTGCGGCTTCTTGTATGGGAAAAACTTCTTTGAATCCCATTTCCTTTATACCATCAATTATGGATTTTTTAATTCCTAATTCTTCAAACGTTGTCATTTTTTTTCAATCTATAGCAATGACAGAAAAAGGTCATGCCTATCCGTCATTATTCCTATATTTTCTGTGATTTTTTTAGGTCTAATAAACCCTTGTTAAAAATACCCGAGCTTTCTAGTTTTTGAAATGAAACAAAGCCAATGGAGGAATTTGAACCCTCGACCTTTCGCTTACAAGGCGAATGCTCTAGCCAGGCTGAGCTACATTGGCATAAGATAAATAAGAAATTTTCACGGTTTAAAATGTTCTCAAATACAAATGATATTTTTTGATGAAAAAACCGCCAATCTTTAATAAAGTCTAAACAAGAGCAACGAACATGAGATACGTTAAACCAACTAAACTCAAAGTACTGTTGATTTTGTTTTTTGGAACAGGAATATGGGGTATTACAATGGGACTATGGCAAGAAGTTTTCTATCTCACTCTTTTAGGTGTAATTAATATTTGTCTTGGAGGTTTTGTCGGTTGGCTATTCTTTACTCAAGTACCAAAATTAAGGGATAAAAGAAAACAATAAAGTACTTACAACAAGAATGTTTGTAGCAAAATGCATTGCATATGCTTGATTCAATCCTTTTTTGTCATAAATATACTTAAACAAAAATCCTATTGGAATTAAAATTAGTGCCATATGTAATTTAACTCCCATAAGGATGTGAATTAAAGCCCAAACTATTACCATTTTTTTTGATTTTCTAAAATAAAGTTCTTCAAAATAATTTATGTGAATAAACATGTAAATGAGAAGTGGAATTAAAGGCAAAACTCCCCATGCTCCTTGATCAACAAATGGGCCTAAAGCTATATTGTATCCTAACCAACTCCAATTTAAAATTGGAATTGTATCTACATAGTCAAAGGCAAATAGCACATAAGCTGCTAGTATGCCAAATGAAAGAGGAGCGTACTTGATTGCCGTTAGGCCTTTTTTTAAATTAGATAATCGTTTTTTCGTTTCTTTGATTAAAAGAAGAGACGCCGCTACAGTGAATACATAATATCCAATTACAAATTCATCGGATTGAAAAACTGAAAATTCCAAATCAAAAATTAATCAAATTTATTCTATAAATAGACTAGTTTTTGTGTTTACCCCAATTTTTCTGGTAAATAGTCATATGTCTGACACCCTAAAAAATAACATGAACGAAGGAGATTTTGCACCAAACTTTGAACTCCAATCAAATGAAGGAAACACTGTCAGCCTTGATTCTTTTAAAAATAAAAAAAATGTTGTATTGTGTTTTTATCCGAAAAATCATCTTTTTGCTTGCCCTTCAAAGAAGGTTTTCAAAATGGCAAAAAGTGTTCTCTCAGAATACTCCGATATTGTCTCCACTGATAGTGTCTTATTTGCAATTTCAATAGATACTGTTGAGGATCAAAGAAAATTTGTTGAGGAATACGACATCCCATATCTTCACTTGAGTGATACTACAAAGGAAACATGCAAAAAATATGCTGGTTTGAATCTTGCTGGGTTAGCAAAACGTTCTACTTTTATTATAGACAAGCAGGGTTTAATCAAAAAAATCCTTAGAAACTTTGATGTTGAAAACCATGGAAAGGAAATTGCAAATTCCCTCAAAGATTTATAGTTTTTAGTTGTCTAATCAAACTATAAATATTAAATAACTTTGAAAAATTGGAGAATTGTTAGATTTAGTTGCAAAAAAATTATTTTTAACTAGAGGAAAAGGAATCCACGAAGATAGACTAACAAGTTTTGAATATGCATTAAGAGATGCTGGTATTGCTGGAACAAATTTGGTTTTAATTTCTAGCATATTTCCACCAGAAGCTAAATTCATTTCTAGAAAAGAGGGACTAAAGTTAATCAATTCTGGCCAGATTCTTTTTTCGATTTATTCTCGAAATCAAACTAACGAACCTCATAGGTTAACTGCAGCCTCAGTAGGTGTTGCCCAACCTAAAGATTCACGTCATTATGGTTATCTTTCAGAGTACGACTCATTTGGACAGACAGAAAAAGAAGCTGGTGATTATGCAGAAGACATTGCTGCCCAAATGCTTGCATCATCTTTAGGAATTCCATTTGATATAGACAAAAGTTGGGATGAAAAGCGACAGCAGTGGACAATTTCAGGGGAAATTTACAAAACAGCTAACATTACTCAAACTGCTATTGGTGATAAACAAGGACGATGGACAACTGTCTTTGCAGCAGCAGTCTTACTAGTCTAGGATTTTGTTTTAAACCCTTTAAAAAAATAGATTATTGCACCTGCACCTGCAATTACAATTCCTATTAAAACTAGAATTTGAGTATAATCTGTATCTCTTATTTCAATTGAAGAACCATTTTTAACAGAACCCGTATCGTTTAGAGAAGATAATGTGAAAACAAGATCATTTTT
>CAWTZT010000012.1:0-4873 GCA_963919845.1 Thaumarchaeota archaeon CSP1-1 | reverse complement strand
GAAGTTTACCTTTTCATTTGTTTTTATCACTTTTGTATCCCATGAAAAATTAATCTCAACAGATTTGTCTGGAGTGATTAAAAGTATAGGAAATTCCAGCTTCTTACCAGAAGCATCGTGTGGATATTCTGGAATTAATTCGCCAACTTTTACCAAGGCCGCCATCCACGGATGTATTGTGCAAAAATATTGAAATGTTCCTGCATCCTCAAAAGTATGAGACCATAACTCTCCTGGCATGAACCGACCACTTTCAAAAATACCATCAGGTTCTCCAAAGCCCTGATATGGATTCATCCAGCCAAAACGACCTGCTCCTTGTCCACTTGTAATAGTGTGTCCTTCTCTATCATCATTAATCCATGTTATAGTATCTCCAACAGATACTGTAATTGATGGTGGGTCATACCAAACCTCAGCTGGTGTATTTAGTTCAGGGTTGTATGCTCCAAAAGGGATAATTACTGTATATTCTTCGGCTGATACTAATGCACCAAATGGTATAACCAATATGCTAAAAATTACAAGTACATTACTAAACATCAATTAAGTAATGATAAAGTTACATTTCTAAATAAGGATAATTCTCAAGAGTGAATATCATCACTAACAAAAAACTACAAATCCATCTTTTCATCTGAAATAAACGAACACAGCGTTTTATGTATAACCTTCTAAAGAACTTTTATGAGTGAATCAAGCCAGATCATCTGTACCGATTTAGAAAACTGTGTAAAGGAATCTTCAACAATACAAAGAATTCTAGTTCCCTATGATGACTCTAAATACTCTGAACGTGCTTTTGCATTAGCACTTGATCTTGCTCAAAAATATGGTGCAAGTTTAATTACACTTACTATAGTTTACGAAAACCCTTCAACTGATTTAGATATTAGACATCAGACATTATTTGATAAAGAAAAAATAAAAAAAATTAACGAAAAATTTAAGTTGTTAAAAGAAACCTCAAAAAAATTTGGAATAACATTAAAAAATGATATTACTCAAAGAAGAGAAATCTTGAATCCGATTTTATCATACATTACTACAAATAAGATTGATCTTGTAGTTATGGGTAGTAGAAGTAGGTCAGGTCCACAACAATTTGTTATTGGTAGTGTAGCACTTGGGGTATGTAAATCTGCTAAATGTCCAGTTATGTTAGTAAAATAGATTTTATTTTTTTTAACAAAATTACAGTGTGAAGAAAATCTTAGAGCTGAGGGCCCGAGGGATAGCTATGGTCCAGCTAACGAAAGGATTGGCAAGCGGGCCCATCAGTCTTGATCTAATAAAAATAAAATAGTTAGTATATTCATGTTTGTGTAAAATATACAAATAATTTTTGAAAATTGCTTCATTAAAGTTTGTTTCAATTATACCCAAATTCCATTATTCCTGATTTCTATTCAGCGTTGAACCAAAATGTATTGACTATCATAGTAATTGTTAATGAAATTAAATAACAAAAATAAATACATTTTTGACTAGTATTTCTTAGAAGAATATTTTGGATTTACTATCTATTGCCGAAGAAAATTTTCTGATTACGTTGGGAATAACTATGTGCGTCGGATTATTCCAAGGGGCTATTTTAGGTCGGGGAATAAGAAATAGATTCCCAAGTTTAAAAAGACATGCAAGAACTGTTTCTATAATTCTATTAATTATATTTTCAATAAACGCAATTGCAAATGTAATAAAATTTGCAATTCCAGAAAAAATTTCTGTTTCTGAATTAACTATCCCACAAACTGCTGAAGAAGGACTTTCTTTTGTAATGTCATTGCTAGGATTAAATGCAGGTCTTGGGGTAGTAATAGCTACTTTTGTATCCATTTCAATAATTTTATTATTTAAATTTGCTCAAGTACCTAGTATTGTAAGATATTTCATTTTCACACTTAGCGTGATTATATTATTGGTTGCGCTGGTTAGTAGATTTACAGATTTTGTACCTACTTCTTTTCAAATTTTTATGTATGCATTTTATCAGTTTGGAGTAACCTTCGGAATATTTTTTGTTACACGAAGAAAAGAATCTGATTTAATTCCTGAAATATAAAACTTGAAGAAGCTGTTATATTGTCGTTAAAAAATTTGTTGATAGTTAGGTGTTAAAAATAACAAATTTGTGGATTAGAGTCAATACTGATTCATCACCAACTGATTTATGGTACATAGATTATGAAAAAGGATTAGCTACACGATCACTTGAAAAACCAAAAAATGAAAGCATAAAAAAATGTCACGGTTCTGTTATTGAATTTTTTAAAAAACGTGGAATAGAAATTATCAAAGAAACCAATGATGAAGTAACCTTCAAAGCAGAAACAAAATGAAGTTTGAATAAACAAAGAGAAGCTAACACACTGGGATTGCGTCATTGATTGATTCTCGGAAGGATCCCATAACACATCCCTTTGACTTTTGGAGTCTTGAAGTTACGTGTTAGCTCCCAAGTATTATTCTGCATACTGAATAATAAATCTGATCTCAGTGTACTAAAACAAAATTGCAAAACAGATTTAACAAAATAATATCAAAACTACGATCAGATTTCTTCCATACACTTTGGAAGTTTTCCATTGTGTTTTTCTTTATAATCTTGAATTAAATCATTCTTGAGTTGTTCATGTTCAGAAGTTTCAATATAGCAATACCTGCTAGCATCACAAATGCATGGTTCTTCTATTGTTTTGTTTAGTCTATTTTGAAGATTTTCTGTATTACCAATATACAGGATTTTCATTGCAGCATGCATCCTAAACACACCTGGTTTTGTAGGTATGTTTGCGATATTTTCCTTATCGAAATTTAACCATTCAGACCAGGTTACATCTTGGGTTGTCAAGATTGTGACCTAAGAATCGATAATTGTTCTCAAGCCTGCACATCTATTTCTGATGGTAACTTCAGTTACACCTGATGCCAAAGAGATATCTTTTTGAGATTTTAGCTCTCCATTACTAATACAAGCAATATACAATGCAGCAGCAGCTATTCCCATTGGATCCTTTCCAGCAATCATTCCAACTTTTTTTGCCTTATCTAAAATTTCAATAGCTTTTCTTTTGGTTTTCTCACTAAGATCAACAAGGCTTGCAATTCTTGATATTCCTTTTTTGGGATCTGGAATAGGAATTTTGAGTTCTAATTCTCTAAAAATTAATCTGTAACATCTAGCAACATCTTTTCTTCTAATGTTGATTCCTTTTGCAATATCATCTAATGTTCTTGGGGTTTCAGTATTTCTACATGCAGCATAAATGCATGCAGCTACTAATCCGTGAATTGATCTTCCTCTAATTAGCTTTTTTTCCATAGCCTTTCTGTAAATATAAGCTGACTTTTCTATGACTGCATCAGTTAGTGCAAGTTTATCTTTTATTTTATCCATTTCGTTTAGCGCTTGTCTAAGATTTCTATCAGAAGATGAGTGCGCTTGAGTTCTACTATCCCATGTTCGAAGACGTTCAATTGTGCTCTTCATTGATGAAGATAATGGTTTACCAGTTGCATCTTTGTTAACACTACCAATGACAGTTGAAAGTCCCATATCGTGCATGGTAAGTGAAGTTCCTGCCCCTGTTCTAGCTCTATTTGTTTCATCTTGTGAGAATGAACGCCATTCAGCTCCAGTATCTTCTAGTTTATCTGAAATTACAAAGCCACATGAACCACAAAATAGCTCACCGGTATTCTCATCAGTAAGGATTTTTTCTTTACCACAACTCGGACATTTTCTACCAGTAAGAATTACTTCTTTCATCATACTAATCCAAGTATTATTACGTGTAATGCCCTATTATGGATTTCACCAATTGTCTACAGGTTAATTGTGTGTAGGTTAAGCTAATTCTTGTTCTCGTTCTTTAGAATAAGAATATTTTTGTAATTTTGGTATTAAAAAATTAGGTAGCGCTAATTTAGTTATTAATTTAGAAAAAATAATTACATATTCGAATGAGATAATCCTTATTACAAAGTCACACAATAAATTTTTAGGGCATTGAGCGATTCTAATAGCAATAATGTTGTTGGCATTGAAATACTGAAGAAAAATGGTGTAAATGTAGACGAATTAATTAAACAACTAGTAATTAATTCCTCAGTTGAATTTACAGCATATTACTATTTTACATTACTTAGAGCCAACTGCACAGGAATGGAAGGTGAAGGAATAAAGGGCGTCATTGAGGATGCGAGACTCGAAGATCTTAGTCATTTTGAATCCTGCATTGAAAGAATTTACCAATTAGGAGGGCAACTTCCAAAGGACGCAACAGATTACATAAAAATGTCTGGATGTGAGTTTCTTCAACTGCCTGATAATACAACTGATATCAAGGCCATTTTAGAAAAATGCCTCAAAGCAGAACAGGGTGCCATAGTGAACTGGGATAAGGTCTGTAACATGACTCATGGAAAAGATCCCACGACTTATGACATTGCAAAAGATATTCTTTCCGAAGAAATTGAGCACGAGTCCTGGTTTTTAGAACTTTTGTATGGAAGACCTTCAGGCCATATGCGACGAAAATTTTCAGGAGAACGTCCTCACACACGAAAGCATTCCAGGGCTTTAGATATTTCTTAAGTTTGTATCAAATTTTTTTTCATTTTAGGGAAACAGATATTTTATTTCATGGATTAATCCAAATATCTTGAAGATTGTTCATGGCAGTCCTGGGTTTGGCTCTGCATTAACAGAAGATCAGGTTATTGATTTTCTTACAAAAAGTAAGTTAAATTTGCTTTTAGGAACTATTGATGATAAAGGAGAACCAAACGTTCATCCGGTATGGTATCTCTATATTGACAAAAAATTGTATATTGAAACCTCCAAGACAGCAAAAAAAGTTCAAAATAT
>CAWTZT010000011.1:0-14112 GCA_963919845.1 Thaumarchaeota archaeon CSP1-1 | reverse complement strand
ATTCAATCTTGTTTTTGCAGTAACTGCAATAATTGATATGATTGCAACTGCGAGAATTAATGCTGCAATAGTGCCAAACTCTGGTATTGCGAAGGTACCGATGATTTCTATCTCTTCTGTTCCAGCAGGGAACGTAATTGTTACAGTTCTTACTGTGCTTGTAGCACTTTCTTCAGATTCAGCTTCTTCTCCGTCAATTAGTACAAAGAGTGGATCATTAGTAGAGTCTGTATCTAGATATTTTCTTGGAATATCTAATGTAATCATTCCATCATCAAAGGCGTTTAATACTAGTATCAGTGATTTGGAATCCGCATGGAAACTTGCACTGGTTACAGTTGCACCTGCAATACTATGTGGAATACATTGACTACCTGCAACTATATCATTTGGACCGCATTCAACTCCAGTTGACGGTGTAATAATTCCACCACCAGTTAGCGTAATTAGAGCTCTGTCAATTATTTCCTGACTTCCGTATGTAACTTTGATAGTATAGGTACCATCGTATTTCCATAACTCGCCAGCTGTACTTAGTGTGGTTGAAAATGTGCGATCACTTTGCACCTTGATCTGATCTATTTTTACTATGTTGTTAAATGGAGGAGGACCAATTACAATCAACCCAACATCGGTTCCTGGTCTAATAGCACTTACTAAACCTGTAATGGATATCATTGAATCATGATCATACATGGTTCTGTCAGTGTTAACAGAAACTGGTTGTTTTGACTGGATTGATTCCTTTGCATATTCTCTTACATCTATATCTAAACAACCTGGACATGGTAATTGTTGTCCGAAAGCTGGTATGGTTGAGAGTCCTGCAGCTATGACCAGAATGGCAATTGCCACATACGACGTACGTGTTTTCATTGTTTGGCGTTGAGTATAATGTCTATTTATGTATATTTAAAAAATGAAAAAAATTGAAGATCTAGTATTTTGGTATTATGCTTAGTCTGGTCTTGGCAGTTACTGCAATTATTGAAATTATTGCTACTGCAAGTATCAAGGCCGCAATTGCTCCAAATTCTGGAATTACTGCACCATCTACTATTTCAACTTGAACTGAATCAGAATATCCACTACCTGTTCCCTGTTGGACAATAATTGTATAGAAGCCATCTTGTCTCCACAAATCACTATCAGTGTGTAAAACTGTCAAAAAGCTTCCATCAGGATTAGGTGTAATTTGATCAATGGATACTATGTTTCCATTTGGTGATATTACTTTAATGGTAACATCGGTTGTACGATCTGTTTGACCTCTAACATCAATTGTAGTTGCTCCTATCACTGGTACAACATCCAGACTTAAGAAACGGGTTTCTGGAAAAGCGGCTCCACTAGTAACGTGTGTAGCTATTGAAGAATCTGATGTAGAAGTAAATTGTGTAGTTCCCCCAATAACTTCTACCCGTAAGCTGAATTTATACAAATTTCGTTCACCTTGCTGTGTAGTTATCGTATACATTCCATCTTGTTTCCACAAAAGACTGTCAGTTCTTATAACTGTCATAAAGTTTCCATTTCTATCCGGACTGACCTGCTGGATTGTTACAATATTACCATTTGGTGATGTTACAGTAATAGCAACATCTTCAGCTAAAATACTGGTGAAGCCAGATACTGTAACTGATGTAGAACCTTGTTCTGCTGATAATGAGACTTCCATACCTGATTGGTATTGTTGAGCAAAAGAAGGTGAAATTGTTAAAGTCGCCACCCCAGCCAAAATAGCAATTAGAAGGTATGTTTTGCAAATACTCATTCTTAAATCGCTTTAGAATGGTCTCTATTTATGTATATTTAAAAAATGAAAAAAATTGAAGATCTAGTATTTTGGTATTATGCTTAGTCTGGTCTTAGCAGTTACTGCAATTATTGAAATTATTGCTACTGCAAGAACCAATGCCGCAATGGCTCCAAATTCTGGAACTACGAAGGTACCAATTATTTCTATTGTCTCCGCACCATCTTCGAAGGTAATAGTAAGTGTCCTGTCAGTTGCTGTTTTGACTTCTCCAAATTCTACTTCTTCTCCATCAACTAGAACAAAGAATTCATCGTCTGCATCACCTAGTTGTGCATCAATCAATGCCCTTGGGAGTGTTATAGTAAGTTCTCCGTCACTTGTTGTTTCAATTGTAATAATCAATGAATTTGCGTCGTCATCAGGATTCACGTTAAGAACGCTTCCACCGGTTATTGAGTAACTTAACGAAAAGTTAGTACGATCTACTGAAATTGTGGGTCCAGTTGGTTTTGGTGGTGCAACTCCTGAACTACTAAATTCAAAGGTTGCTTCTGCAGTTCTAGATTCGCTACCATATAGGACTTTAATGGTATATGTACCGCTAGCTTTCCAAAGTGGTCCCCCAGAAGTTACTTCAACGCTGAATTTCTTATCTGGTCCTACCCCAAATTGTTGGAGAGCAACTTGGTTTCCAAATTTGGGTTCAAAGACTTGTAAAGATATTTGATAACCTGATAATAGGTCTCTAACTTCTCCTGAAATAACAATTGTTTCTCCGTTAACATATGACTCTTTGTCAGTTGTCACAGCTATCGGTTCTACAATTTGTCCAAAAGCAGGTACTCCGCTCATGCCTGCAACTAAAATTGCAAACAATGCAAAAACTTTCAAATGAGTACCCATCGAGAATAACGCCTAACCAATACTATTTAACTTTACGGAAAAAATTCTTGACTAAAACAACAATATTGGCTTGCATTTTCAGATTAGATATATATTAACCTCTCGGTGGTTTTTTGACAGTTTGTGTGTTCTATTGATTATTACAGCTAATGTAATTAAACGAGGTTTTGTTTTTGGCAACTAAGAAGATCCCTGTTTTAGTCCCAGAGCATGTTTATGTCCCAAAACATGAAATCATAAATAAAAAACAAGCCGAAGATGTTTTAAAACAATTTAATTGCAAACCCACTGAATTGCCTTTGATATTTGTAACGGATCCCGCAATTATGGGACTTGGTGTCAAACCTGGCGATATGATAAAAATTACAAGAAAAAGTGCAACAGCTGGGCAAAGCAACTATTATCGATATGTGGTAGAAGTCTAATGTCACATCAATCAAATAAACGCTGGCCGATTATTCAGGATATTTTAAAAAGAGAAGGTATAGCTAGACAACATCTTAATTCTTTTGATGAATTTTTGGAACGAGGACTTCAAAGTATTATCAATGAAGTCGCTCAAATTGAAATAGAAAATGCAGAATATCCTTACAAAATTCAATTAGGTAAAATCAAACTTCAACAACCTCGTATGATGGAACTTGATGGTTCTATTACACACATTACTCCAGCTGAAGCTAGATTACGAAATGTATCATATTCAGCACCAGTTATGATGGAATCTAGTGTTGTTGAAGATGGAAAAATTTTAGAATCACGATTTGTGCACATAGGCGATATTCCTGTAATGATTAGATCAAATGCTTGTATATTGCACAACTTTTCTACACAAAAGCTTGTAGAACATGGCGAGGATCCTAATGATCCAGGAGGATATTTTATTATTAATGGTTCTGAAAGAGTAATCGTAGGTCTTGAAGATCTTTCTTACAATAAAATAATTGTAGACAAAGAAACTGTTGGAGGTAACATTGTATTCAAAGCCAAAGTTTATTCATCAATAGTTGGCTACCGTGCAAAATTAGAACTAATGATGAAAAATGATGGGCTAATTGTTGCAAGAATTCCTGGTTCTCCTGTAGATATTCCAGTAGTTACTTTAATGCGAGCGCTAGGTTTAGAATCTGATAAAGAAATTGCAGCTGCAGTTTCTCTTGTTAGTGATGTTCAAGATGAACTTGAAGGTTCATTTGAAAAGGCTGGTGATGTTCCAACCTCAAAAGATGCAATTGTTTACATTAGTAAAAGAATTGCTCCTGGAATGTTAGAAGAATTCCAAATAAAAAGAGCGGAGACTTTACTTGATTGGGGATTATTACCGCATTTGGGAAAACACCCAGAAAATAGAAAAGAAAAAGCTCAATTTTTAGGAGAAGCTGCATGTAAACTACTCGAGCTAAAACTGGGATGGATTTATCCAGATGATAAAGATCATTATGGAAACAAAGTCATCAAATTTGCAGGTCAGATGTTAGCTGATTTGTTAAGGACTGCTTTTAGAAACTTGGTTCGCGATATGAAATATCAACTCGAGAGGTCCGGACAAAAACGTGGTATAAACGCAGTTGCTGCAGCCATACGACCAGGAATTGTTACTGACAAACTAAATAATGCAATTGCAACTGGTAATTGGGGAAGAGGACGGGTAGGTGTTACACAATTACTTGATAGAACTAATTATCTTTCTACAATTAGTCATTTAAGAAGAGTTCAATCTCCACTTAGCAGAACTCAACCAAACTTCGAAGCAAGGGATTTACATGCAACCCACTTTGGAAGAATTTGTCCAAGCGAAACTCCCGAAGGTTCCAATTGTGGATTGGTCAAAAACTTGGCCTTGTCTGCAATCATTTCTGTACACATTCCTTCTGAAGAAATTATAGAGAAAATTTATGATTTAGGTACTGTTCATTTTTCAGATGCCAAAGATGATCTAAAGAAAATCGGAACTAGAATTTTTGTTGATGGAAAATTAATTGGATATTTTAGAGATGGTCAAAAATTAGTGGAATCTCTTCGTGAATTACGTAGAAATGCAAAGATTCATCCACACGTTGGAATATCTTTACATCAATCTGAAATCGAGGGATCTACAAAGAGAATTTATGTAAATTGTAATGCAGGTCGAGTTTTGAGGCCTCTAATAATCATTAAAGACAACAAATCACTTATTACACAAGAACTAATTGGAAAAATTTCAAAAAAACTCATTTCCTGGAATGATTTGCTGAGAATGGGAGTAATGGAACTCATTGATGCAAACGAAGAAGAAAATTGCTACATTGCCTTAGATGAAAAGGATACAAAAAAGCATACTCATATGGAAATATTTCCATCTGCGATTCTTGGTGCTGGGGCATCTATAATTCCATATCCTGAACATAATCAATCTCCTAGAAATACTTACGAGTCAGCTATGGCAAAACAAAGTCTTGGATTTTCCACACCAATGATGAACACTAGTACTTATGTTAGACAACACTTTATGCTGTATCCACAAACTCCAATAGTTACAACAAAAGCAATGGGGTTGTTAGGTCTAGAAGATAGACCTGCAGGACAAAATTGTGTTGTTGCAGTTTTACCTTTTGATGGTTATAACATTGAAGATGCGATTGTCTTGAGTAAGGCATCAGTAGACAGAGGATTAGCAAGAACTTTCTTTTACAGAATATACGATGCTGAATCAAAGCAATATCCAGGCGGAATGCGTGATAATTTTGAGATTCCAAATGCTGAAGCAAACATCAGAGGTTACAAAGGAGAAAAAGCCTATCGTCTACTTGAAGAAGATGGTGTTGTAGCAACTGAATCCACTGTTCTTGGAGGTGACATCTTAATTGGAAAGACTAGTCCACCTCGATTTATGGAAGAGTATAGAGAATTTGAAGTTAAGGGCCCTTATCGACGTGATACGTCTATTGGTGTCAGACCTTCTGAAACAGGTGTTGTAGATACTGTTGTCATGACCCAATCAAACGAGGGAGGGAAGATGTACAAAATTCGAGTACGTGATATGAGAATACCTGAAATTGGCGATAAATTTGCATCAAGACATGGACAAAAAGGAATACTAGGAATTTTAGCAAAAAATGAAGATTTACCTTACACAGCTGATGGAATTTCTCCTGATGTGCTAATCAATCCTCATGCTTTCCCATCAAGAATGACTGTTGGAATGTTTATGGAATCAATTACAGGAAAGGCTGCTGCATTACGTGGGGCGAAATTCGATGGTTCAGCTTTTGTTGGGGAAAAAATGGACGAAGTAAAAAAAGTAATGGACGCTACTGGCTTCAAGTATTCAGGTAAAGAAATAATGTATGATGGAAGAACTGGAAAACCATTTCCAGTTGAGGTCTTCATTGGTGTAGTCTATTATCAAAAATTACATCATATGGTAGCTGATAAAATTCACGCAAGAGCTCGTGGTCAAGTACAAATGTTAACTAAACAACCAACTGAAGGAAGGGCTCGTGGAGGAGGACTAAGATTTGGAGAAATGGAGCGTGATTGTTTAATTGCTTATGGCGCATCTATGATTCTTAAAGACAGATTGTTAGATGAATCTGACAAGTCTGATATTTACATTTGTGAACGTTGTGGCTTGGTTGCATACCATGATGTTAAACAAAGAAAATATGTTTGCAGAGTTTGTGGTGATAAAGCTAAAGTATCCTCTGTTTCAGTTGCTTATGCATTCAAATTACTATTACAAGAGATGCAAAGTCTTAACATTGCACCACGTCTATTAATCAAGGAGAAAGTATAATGTCACTTCAAACTATAAAATCCGTTGATGGTATTAGATTTTCAGTTTGGTCTCCCAATGAAATTAGAAAATATTCAGTATCAGAAATTACCGCTCCAGAAACATATGATGAAGATGGTATGGCAGTTCAAGGTGGATTAATGGATGGTAGACTAGGAACACTAGAGCCAGGACAAAAGTGTCTGACATGTGGAAATACTTCAGCCCGATGCCCAGGTCACTTTGGACATATTGAATTAGCTGAACCAGTACTTCACATTGCTTTCATTGATAATATTTACAAACTTTTGTTGTCAACTTGCCGTTCTTGTTCAAGATTAAAAGTACCTCAGGACGATCTTGATAAATTTGCAGAAATAAAAAAACATGAAGCAGCATATACAATAATTTCACAAAAGCGTATTCCTGAGCAAATTTTAGAAAAGGCAAAAAAATCTAAAGAATGCCCTCACTGCGGTAAAAACCAATACGAACTAATTTTCACCAAACCAACAATTTTTATTGAAAAAACCGAAATTGGTGAACATCGATTACTTCCTATTACAATAAGAGAAAGATTTTCGCACATAATTGATGATGATATTAGATTACTTGGTTATGACGCTGCTACTGCTAGACCCGAATGGTTCATACTACAAGTATTACCTGTTCCGCCAGTAACAGTTAGACCGTCAATAATCTTAGAAACCGGAATAAGATCCGAAGATGATCTAACTCATAAAATGGTGGACATTATAAGGGTAAATCAAAGACTTAAAGAAAGCAAAGAAGCAGGTACTCCACCATTAATTGTTCAAGACTTAGTTGATTTGTTACAATATCATGTAACGACATATTTTGATAATGAAGTTTCTGGAATTCCACAAGCTCATCATCGTTCTGGAAGACCACTCAAAACCTTAACACAGAGACTAAAGGGAAAAGAGGGAAGATTTAGAGGTTCATTATCTGGAAAACGAGTTGACTTTTCTAGTCGAACGGTAATCTCACCTGATCCTAATCTTGATCTATCTGAAGTCGGTGTTCCACAAACAGTTGCAATGAAATTAACGATACCAGAAATCGTTACAGACTGGAATATTGAAAGATTGAAGAAAATAGTAATTAACGGACCAACTAAATTTCCAGGTGTAAATTATATTGTAAGGCCTGACGGTGTAAAAATTAGATTAGATTTTGTTGAAGACAGATCTGTTATAGCCGACAGTCTTGAGAATGGCTATCTTATTGAAAGACATCTTGTTGATGGTGACATTGTGATGTTCAACAGACAACCCTCTCTTCATCAAATGTCAATAATGGCTCATTATGTGAGAGTATTACCTGGTAAAACATTCCGACTCCATCCTTCAGTTTGTCCTCCTTACAACGCTGATTTTGATGGAGATGAAATGAATCTACATGTTCCACAAAGTGAAGAGGCCAGGTCAGAGGCAATTTTACTGATGAGAGTTCAGGACCAACTTATCTCACCTAGATATGGAGGACCAATTATTGGAGGTCTCAGAGATTTTATCACTGGTGCTTACTTATTAACAAAAGACGATACAATCCTGTCAAAACAAGATTTCTGTAATTTAGCTATGTTGGGAGGATATCAAGGGGATTTGCCTGAGCCTGCCTCTAAGGGTAAAGATGGATCATTTTTTACTGGAAAACAACTCTTTTCGCTTTTTTTGCCAAGTGATTTTAATTATGTAATGACTTCAAAGTGGTCAAAAGGAACAAAAGGTAAACTAAAAGATGTTGTGATAAAAAATGGGCAACTACTTAGCGGAGTTATTGACAAGTCATCTATTGGTGCTGAAGAACCAGAAAGCGTTTTACACAGGATAGCAAAAGATTATGGAAATGCACAAGCAAAAGAATTCCTTAACTCAATTCTAATTATTGTAAAACAATTCATTACACATTATGGATTTAGTTATGGATATTCAGATCTTGAACTTAGTGAAAAGGTAAGAGAAAATATTTTAACGGAAATTCAAGGAAGCTATGATAAGGTTTATGATTTTATTTCTCAGGCAAAAAAAGGAACCCTAAAACTGACAAGGGGATTATCATCTAAGGAAGCCTTAGAGGCGTACATTGTAAACGAGTTAGCCAAAGCAAGGGATGCTGCAGGAAGTACTGCTGATCAATCATTTGATGAAACTAACGCTGGTAGGATTATGGCAACAACTGGTGCTAGAGGCTCTTCACTTAACATAGGTCAAATGGCAGGTGCATTAGGTCAACAATCTCGTCGTGGTAAACGAATGCTTACAGGTTATAACAATAGGGCTTTAACACACTTTAAAGAGCATGATGACAATCCTGATGCTTACGGCTTTATAAAAACAAATTATCGAGATGGTTTGTCGGCCTTGGAATTTTTCTTCCATGCAATGGGTGGAAGAGAAGGTCTAGTTGATACAGCAGTGAGAACACAACAAAGTGGTTACATGCAACGTCGTTTGATAAATGCTCTTGAACATATCAAACTTGAATATGATAACACTGTTAGGGATCCACATGGCCATATTATCCAATTTTTGTACGGTGAGGATGGAATTGATGTAGCAAAAAGTGACCATGGTGAAGCCTTTAACATCAATAGATTGATTGAATCACAAACTATCATTGATACTGGAAAAAAAGCCACAAACGATGAAATTCTTCAACTTGCAAAAAAATACACTAAAACCTTCAACCCGAGACTCCAAACTCTAGTTACAGAAGCTTTACAAGAATCAAAATTAAGTAAAGACGGAATCGAAAAGATGTGTAAAAAAGGTCTTGATCTTTATAACAAGGCCCAAGTCGAACCTGGTCAAGCAGTTGGAATTGTTACTGCTCAATCAATCGGAGAACCTGGTACTCAGATGACACTAAGAACATTCCACTTTGCAGGAATCCGAGAAAGAAACGTAACTTTGGGACTTCCTAGACTAATTGAACTTGTTGATGCACGCAAAAAACCTGTTACGCCAACTATGGATATTTACCTTGATAAAGAATCAAAAAAATCACGTGAAAAAGCAATTGAAGTAGCACGTAATATATTACAAACTAAAGTTAGTGCGTTAATTTCTGATACCGAAACTGATTATGCAACAGAAATTAAACTTCACCTTAGTCCTAAGAGACTAAAAGAAAGAGGATGTAGTGTTGATGATGTAGTTACTGCTTTAGAATCTAACAAAAAATTCAAAACAGAATCAGAGGGAGATCTAGTGATTCTAAAACTTGTTGCAGAATCTGATGCACCAACTGTAATAACACTAAGAAACAAAGTACTAAACACGACTGTCAAAGGTGTCCCCGATATACAAAGAGTGACCCTAATACAAAAAGACGATGAATGGGTAATACAAACAACTGGTTCTAATCTTCCTAAAGTCCTAGTTGTAGATGGAATTGATAAAAATGGTGTGCGTACAAATAATGTTTTTGAGATAGCAAGTACATTAGGAATTGAAGCTGGAAGAAATGCTTTGATAAATGAACTAAACTCTACTCTTGAAGATCAAGGGCTTGAAGTAGATATTCGATACATTATGTTAGTTTCAGATTTAATGTGTTCTAAAGGTTACATGCAACAAATTGGACGACATGGAATTGCTGGAACAAAAGATAGTGTTTTGGCAAGAGCAGCATTTGAAATCACCGTTCCTACTATAGCTCATGCTGCACTTGGTGGTGAGGTTGAGCGATTGAAAGGAGTTACTGAAAATGTAATTGTTGGTAGTAATATTCCAGTAGGTAGCGGAACAGTTGATCTTTACATGCAGGTATCCAAAAAACAGCAACCTTCTGAATCAAAATAATTAGAAACATCTAGAATATCTGAAAATTCTTAATTCATAGATAAATCTAGAAAACTTATGAAAAAAGTGTTAATTGATAAGAATATTTTGTGGGTAGCAAAAGACAAAGAACTTCTCAAAGACTATGAATTCCCACCATTCGAGGTAGGAAAAAATTTGAAACATGAGATTTCTATTTTTTAATTACCCTATATATCGGAACTGAAATTATCCCATAAACGGTACTGGGTCTGATCGGATTCGAATCTTCTAAAAGTATCTACATAGTTACAAATCCCCTCGGTTCGGTACTAAGAAGTAACAAATCTTTATGATTATATTTTGTATGGCTATTTGGTTACACCTTATAGCCGATGCCCTCTACTGCTATCTTTCTTTCCTTTTCATCTACCTCAAACTCGACGCCGAGAATCTTTTCTGTCACAAGTATGTTTGTCCTTACGTGATCCGTAAAGTCCTCAACTGTGATTTCACTTCTTCCCTTTGCCAGCGCAATGAAAGGGATTATCTGGTCGCTCATGCATTTGTCAAATGCTTTGCCAGAGTTTATCGAAGAGACCAGACTGATAGCGGTATCCTCCCCTACCTTTTCTGCACGCTTACCAATTTTACCAATTTCATCGGCACCAAGTATTGTGTTCTGGCATTCGGCAAATATTGTTGCAGATGTTCCAGCAGAAAGAGTTTGAACATTTGTAGATTCTATCTCAGCTTCAAAACCATTATCTGACAAAACTTTCTTTGCTGCCTTGGCCTGCCTTTCTGCTACAGAAGCTGGAAGCCTTCCTGCTATTGAAAAACCTCGGATGTTTTTTACTTCTCCGCACTCAACGAGTCTTACGGATTTTAGTTGCGTTGTTGGAAAGAATTTCACCTTTACCACGCCACCGCCTCTTGGGTAGAATCCTTGTTTCAAAATCCCCATCTCAGGTGGGCTGAAACCCAACTTACTTAGCATTGGAAAGATCACAAACTTCGTGTACTCCGCAGTCGGCGCACCAAGACCAGCGGTACCGCCCTTTATTTTTATCGTAACAGGCTTGTCAGAAAAGATCAGGGTAGGCGTTATGGTTTGTAAAAGAAGCTGCACGCTACCTGCAGTTCCTATATCAACATCCTTGTCAGAGAAATCATGTGAGCGGGGAACGAACTCTAACTTGGTCGAGCCAATCTTCGTTCCTCTTATCTCTGCTCTACACATCTCCCCAGCCACTTTGACACCTGCAAGATGCTGCGCCTTTAATCCTGGTTTTGGTCTGTTCTTTCTTATGTTGATCATTCTGAACGGCTTCAATGTGAGCGCAGATAAACCGACAGCTGTCCTGAGGATTTGGCCTCCACCTATCGAGCCTTCTATCTCTATCATGACTAGAAATGATGAATGAAAGTATATGTTAGTGCCCATAATTATAATCAAAAACTGTGTTGAGGCAAACTATTGAAGAACTTAATTAACTGAATATGTAGTCTAGATTTTTATGAAAAGTAGGACGCTATAGTTGTGGGTCTATAAAGATACGAACTTGGAACTAAAATTATCCCCATAAACGGTACGGGTCTGATCGGATTTGGTATCCACTTAAATTGTGCATTTTTTTAAATAATTTATGAGTCAAGCAACAATTACTCCTGAAATTGTAAAATTATTTCAAGGCAAAAATCTTGTTTCCTTTGCAACCTTGATGAAGGATGGGTCTCCTCATGTTGCCCCAGTTTGGGTTGACATAGACGGAAACACTATTCTGATAAACACTGCAGTAGGAAGGGTGAAGGAAAAGAATGTGAAAAGGGATAAACGGGTAGCCCTATCTATTTTCGATCACCAAAATCCTTACAACATGGTGTCAATAAGAGGAAAAGTCATGGATATTACAACAGAAGGTGCTGATGAACATATCGACAAACTTGCGAAGAAATATTTTGGTCTTGATAAATATCCCTACCGTTCTCCAGATGAAAAAAGGATTATCGTGAAAATTAAACCTGAAAAAATTTATCATATGCAACCTCCACCACAAAAATAGAACTTTATTGATGTGAATCCTTAACTTATTTCAATTTCGCTAAATCACTTTGAGATTTAGGAAGGGCGTAGAACGGTTGCGTACCGTGCCCTACCTGACGTTAGAATCTTCAATTTCGCTAAATTACTTTGAGATTTATATAAAAAACCGTGTAATGATGTAGTAATGGACTTGTATGACAGTAGTAGGGATGACCCTATATCAGGGGCTTATGGCTCAAAATTTAAAAAAACTAATGAGATATGTCCAATATGTCAAAAACCCAAAAAGGTCCATACGCAGGAAGAATTGAGGTACTGTTGGGTAAAAAATTTCATTATCGAAAGCAAAAAGCATTTTAAAGATTAATTTTGTTAGTGTTACTGACTACTTTTTTTCATTAACATTTGATACGAACTGTTAATCTCTCCAACAAATCATAACGTAGGTTAACACTTAGTTATGCGAATTTTCTAGGCACAAGGGAGGGGCGTTCCCTTTTTAATTAATCTAATTTAGGGATTTCATAGATTTTTCATTCGTAAATTTAGTTCTCAACTTAAATTTTTACTAGGAAAGGTCAAATCACAAGTATTAATTAGACTACACTGTTCTCACAAAAAATTTAACGTGTGAAGTTAATTCACGAATGAAAATTGTGTTTTTCATACAAAATTTCTGATTTGAAGATCAGGATCTAAAAAATAACTCTACCAAGTGATTATTTTATGCGTAATCTCAAGCCGTTCTACTCATAATGATTTATGTCCTTACACTTTTGCTATTAAAAATTTAACGTGTGAACTTAATTTACGAATGAAAAATCTATGAAATCTCTAAATTAGACTAATTAAAAAGACAATCCCCCCTCCCACGCACGAAAAGTAGAGCTATTACGTTATGTGGTACGTTATGATTTGTTGAAAAAAAAAGATTAGTTTTTCTTTGAAGTAAGATACAAGGCACCAAATGCTACGCTACCAATTACTGCCAATGCCGACATAATCCATACTGCGTTTGTTTGTGCTCCTGCTAGTAATAGTGCTGTACTATCAATTGGTAAGAATTCGCCTCCTACTACATCATCTCCACCAGTCAGTACGAAATTCATGTCACAACAAGGGTTAGACTGCCAATTATTACCACCGTCTTGAGTAAACGCTACTGGATTTCCAAAAATAGGATTCTCCGTAACAACCCAATCGGGAAAACCTGCATTGTCAACTATATCAATGGCAAGCCAAAATGTTGTTCCACCAGGTAGTGCAAGTGGAATGTCAAGGTCAAACCAATATCGGTAAGTGTCGCCTTGGATGAGTTCTTTGTGTTCATTTACAGCATCACCACCCTGTATTAGTGCTCCTGGCAATCCGTTATCGTCTGCATGGATAAAGTATCTAAATTCTGGAATAACATTTGTACCTAAGAAATCAAATCCGTCGAAATGAACGTCTGTCAATATTTCATCGGTATCCAGTATAAAATCATCAGCACAAAATACTACTCCTGCAGCACTTCCACAAGGAAAAAAGATTGGGTCTGCTCTACCATTGTCAAAAATTACGTTTTCTTCATCTGTTGATGGTTTCAATGGTTGATTTGAAAGTGGTTCAAATGGTGTTTCAATGCCAGAGCCAGTAACGCTAGGGTCTGCAAACACAGGCGTTCCAAGTCCTGCAATTAATACTAAAGCCAAAGTCGCTGCTAGAAGTCTATTTACTTTCAATAAGAATGAATAGTTAAATTAACTTATACTCATTATGAAGGTATTAGTCTTGATCACCCGATCCATGTCTCAAATTGTAAAGTGATTTAGCGAAAATGAAAATAATTAATCTTTTTTAAGATTTTTTCTGGTTTAGCATT
>CAWTZT010000010.1:0-5852 GCA_963919845.1 Thaumarchaeota archaeon CSP1-1 | reverse complement strand
CTGTATCTGGAAAAGCCAAAGGATTAGGACGTGATGAAGTTGAGCTTAAACACATACCTAGGAAAAACTGGGAAGATAAAGTAAAATTTCACATAACTCCTCAAGATGATGGCACACTTGTATGTGACCCATATCCTTTTGATGAGAATAAGTTTGTTGTACCAATAGTGGTAACAGAAATTGAAAATTTCAGCCAATATGAAGTTTCTTTAATGGAAGTATATAGAATTCCAAAAAAAATTGTCAGTTTCACATTTCAGAAATCTAATTAAGAAAAATATATCCATAATTTTAAATCTCAAAGTGATTTAGCGAAATTGGAATTAAATTATATCTCTGTATTATCAAAAACGTTCTTTTATTAAAAAAGACTAGATATGTTTAAACGGTAATTTCTTTTTTTATTAGATTCAGCTCTAATTTAGAAAGTATAGTTAGCATAGCAAAAGGCTTCTCTAAAATATCGCTTGTTTCTTTAGGAATCCTAGATATCTGAGCATTATTTTCAAGATAGGGGGAAAGATCGATGAATTTTTTGCTCATTTTTTTAATATAATCATTGGAAAAAAAATTCTTTGTCGCTTTTTGGCATTCAAGAATATGATAATCAAAATCATTCCCACATTTTTCAAAAAATTCAAATTCATTTTTTACAATCTCAGATTCTATCTGTTTTTTATTAAATAGTTTCTTGTAAATATTTGAAATTTGCTCACTTTGTTCAAGGATAAGTACTTTCATTAAAAAAATTCCTCTTTACCACCATCGTACAAAATTTCTTGGCAAAAAGGCTTGTACGCCTTCTAATTTTGCTGTTTGAATAAGTTCTCTATCTAAACTTACTAATGCTGAACCTGTTACTTTTGCAGTTGCTAAGATGATACTATCTGGATAATGGCATTCATAATATTGATCAACCAGCCTATCCGATTCAGAGTTTATTTCTTCAGTTTTATCTATAGTAATAGGATATTTGAAATATTGATAGATTTTTTCCAAAATCGCTGCTGAGTTAACCCCAGTAATTTTTAAAACCTCTCCCAAAACTGATTCTGGAATTACAAGTCTTGATTTGTGTTTTTTAATTCTCTTTGCTATTGGTTTCAATGATCTTCCCTCTTGAATTTCTTTTATGATAACGTTTGAATCAACCACTACAGGTTGACCTGTATTGTTTACTGACATGATTTAAAATTTATTTAGACTATAAAATGGATTTTGAAGCATATGTATCATGTTACAATTTGTAACAATTTTTTATTTCTAAACTGTTTTTTGTTTTAAATATCATGTTACAAAATGTAACAAGTTTTTAAATAGTTCGTAAACGATTTCGCATCGTGTCGAAGGGGCCTACTGATTTAACACTTGCTGAAAGATTAGAGTATGCTATAAGACATCTGGATTTTTGGTATAGGATAAGCTTAGTTACTGTCCTTATCGGTCTGGCTTCACTTTCTGGAATAGTTTCTGTATCGCAGTATTATTTTCACAATGAGATTGCTATGTATGGGCATATTGCGCAAATTTATAACGAAGACGAAAATATTACCGTGCTGGAATTTATACCAAATTCTGAGGTTATTTTTCCTGCAGAAGGTATTGTTAATCTTTTTTCCACACAGGTTTGGTTAATGGGTGGAAATGGAATTGTAATTGGTTTGTTAACCTTCCTGTTTTTGTGGGTTACAAAGAGGGGAAATGATCACAAAAAAGAATTTGAATCTATTGAAGGTCAATTTATTCGTCAAACTTATCTGGTAAATTTTGAAACATCGATTCCTGAAGGTCAGAATAAGGTTGAAAAAATTCTAAATCAAGCTATACATGTTTTTCCTACACTCAAAGATGTTCAAAGGAAATCAAAGGAGAAACAAACAAAAATTCCCTACAAAATTGATCAACATGTTAATGGACTAGCACTTGACGCAGTTGTTGCCACAAATAAAGGAGAATTTATAGTAAAATTTTATGAAAAAACTGTTTCATTTTCTGATATTCAGGAATTAGTTAATACCTTGATAAAGTCTCGAGATAGAATTTTTCGAGTTTTGTGTGTTGCAAAAGACTATGATGAAGAAATTCAATCAAACAAACTAGTTGATATTATGGACAAGATGCCAAAGTACTTTAAATTAGATTTGATTTTTGAAGAAGAGAACGGCTATTCCATGTTGTGGATAGATTAGCTACCTGTAGGGAAGAATTCAGATTCTTTGAGACCAAATACAAATTTAATATCTGGCTCAAAATTAATACATTTTAAAAAAGTATTTTTTCCTTTTTCAGTAATTCGATATTCAAATTTTGCTTTTGGATTTTCACTCTTTCTTGTTTCGACAAAACTCTTTTCTACAAAATCATCAATGATTTTTTTTAATCTTTCTCTATTGAGATCAGAACCTGGTGTTCCAGTAGTTATTTGCCTTAAATTCATCCAAGTTCCATTTTTTGTCATATACCCTAAAACGCTCAGATTCGTATCGCCTGGCGTTTGATTAAACCTTCGCTCAGTTACCAGTTACAACCCCTCGGTAAGCTGATTTTTTATTTGCTATTTTAGATTGTCTATAATTGTAGATCGAATAAAATAGATCTAAGAACTGGTCGAAAATTATTATTTAGTTATTAATTTATTTAAAAGACTTTATTCAAGTCCAAAAATTCATTGAATGTTTTTTTGGAATTATGTTAATATTGTGACTGTTTTTTGGTTCATCGATTGGTGAAATATCACCTAAAAATTGGTCAAAATCAGTAAAAACACTAAAAAAAACTATTGGTGAGGCAACTAAAGCTATTACCACGATCAGATTAATCATCACAAAAAGTGAACCTAGAGTTACTGACATGTACAGTTTTTCATTAAAATTATTATTTGCGATTTTGTTTGTTTATTTTGAACAAATTGCAGTTATAAACGATAAAAAAATATTCTGTATAATGATTTTGCTAGTTTGTTTGAACTTTAAGAACTGGCTTGAACGTTTTCCTATAAAATAACAATAATCCAATCAATTCTATTTGTTCAATAAACATTAGTATCACAAAATGAGATATCCATTCCTGGGACATGTCGTTCATAACAGCATAGGCTATCGAAAAAACATAATCTAAATTAGCAATGCTTTGAAGATTTTCATAATTAGTATTTTTTAAAATTTTTGGACCATTGAGGCTATATGTTGATATTTCATCTATATCAAAACCTTTTTCTCCAATAATTGCAAAGTAAAAAATTTCTTTATCTTCCTCATAGATAGTATTTCCTCTATCCATAAAGAATAAAGTTGTACCAAAATAGAAGAGAAAGAATAATGCAAAAAATATGATGTACTTTCCCGTTTTCCCTACAATGGTTTTCCTTATTTGCCTTTCAAACATTATCCCTATTTTTCCTAATTTTTTTCTCTTAATTAGCAAAACCAACAATATTGCAAATATTGTCATTAATCCCAAACTTCCTAACCAGTTATCGGATACTAAAGAAGTGAATACTAAACGAATTGGTAAAAAAACACCTGCAGTAATGCCCAAAATGATTAATTTTTCTTTAAGATCAGCTCTGTCCATTGTTATGCCCGTTTTCTAGCTGATAGAATGAAGTGATTAAAGATTTCTATAATTGATTAAGATAAGAAACTCATACCTGAAATCCTTATCGAAATTTTGATTTGCATTTATGCAAATCGATTTTTTAATTCTTTCAGATATCTTACACTAACTCGATATGCTCTTATTGCTGAGTAGATCTCGTATAGTTCTTTGTATGAGGGCTCTAAAATCTTGAGTTCATCTCTTTTAATTCCAAAGTCTTCTATAGTATCCCATATGTTTTCTATAGGAACTCCTCTTTCATCAATGAGGATAGATGCAAGGTTTCTTGCAATCCCAATGCCTAAGTTTACCCTTTTTTCTAACATGTTATCATGTACTAGGATTTTTCATATATCGAGCGCGGAAATACTGAGATTTTAGTAGTTCCAAAATGGAAAATGTTGAAACCTTATTCGATTAGCCAGAATTTACTACCTGAGTGATTTCAGTTCCATTAACAAATAATTCAATTATTGTTCCATTTACACTAAGATAAATTGTAGTAACATTTTCCGGCAGTTCTATTATTGTGGGAGTGTTATTGGTAGCATTTTCTAACCCTAAATCATTTTTAGTTTGATTGTTAGTAGTTTCTACCAATTCTTCATTATCTGAAGTTGAATTAATTATACCGGCAAAACCAATTTCATCAATTTGATTAGAACTCAAACTTTCCATTAATTTTCTAGGAATTGCAGCTTTTTCATAATAGGCCTGCCTTGCCTCCTCCATAGTTCCTCCATTTTTAAGCACTTCTTCCATAGCTAACTGTGCTTCCTCAAAAACATTAATCGTATAATTTAGTTGATTTACAATTATTTCTTTAACATCCAAATCCAAATTATCTACAAACTTATCATACTTCCATCCAGAAAATGTTCCCGCACTTGGATTTTTTTCTTCAATTATTTTTTCTTGTAATTCGTTTGCAATTCTTCTTTGTTCTTGGAGATACTGTTGATATTCATCTATTTGTTTTTGTTCTTCTTCTTCTTCTTGGAATTTGATTTGTAAGTCTTGATAATAATTATACAGAGTGAACGCAATTGGGTCTTCTTGTAACTGGTTTGGATTAATTTTTTTATAATAAGTTGAATTCATCCAATCTAAATTGTATGCACTTTGTGTTGAAATTGAAATTGGACCTTTCACATGAAAATATGTTTGTGCTAGACCCATTCTAGTATCATTTGTTGATGCCACAACATTAACAATATAATAACCTGGAACACTTACATTTTCAAATTCATATCTAAATTCTCCAGTTGCATTAGAAAAGATGATTACTGACTCATTTTCTAATGATATTTTAACTTCTGCTGAAGATACTGGTTTTCCTGCATGATCAACGATAGTTCCGTTCACAATAGGATTCTCATCTAGTTGAATCGGATTTTTTTCAAGAGTTACGTCAATTAATAGATCCCATAAAACTGATTCAGAAATCTGAAAACTGGAAAATAATAACAGGCTTAAAACTAATCCCAAGAATAATGGTGGTATTTTCCTCATTCTCGATAGTTTTGATTTAGGTTGTTAAGATGAAATATCTATTATTTTGCCTGTTTCTTGCCAATAATAATTGAGTTAGCCTTAACAAAGGAGCCAATTGAATAATGAATTTCTCGTTCTCAAATGAGGATTTTTTGTATGTCCGATATTTACATACATAAGATAATAGCAAATTTTTCACAAAATTCACAAAGAACAGTATGCAGAAAACCGATCCTGACTCAAAACACAATCTTATAGAAGACCTATCTGAGATGACGGTAAAAACCTACAAAGAACTTGAATTAACAAAGCAAATGCTAAGTGAAAAAGAATTACAATTAATGGATTTGGCTACGTCAGCAAATCAAAAGATAATAGACTCTGCTAAAGCCAACAAAGAACTTAGAGGTAAAGTAGAGTTCTTACAGGAAATTGCTACCAGTCTAAATGAAAAAAATGAACTCCTAGAAAGAGCAAACCTTGAATTGGCAACTCAGAAATCCCATTACAATCAATTAATGAAAAAGCTCAAAAATGATCTTGGCAATATTGCTATGAGAGAAAAAAATCTTGAAATACAACGTAATAAACTTTCTAGCGAAGTCGAAAAGAAAACACGCGAATTGATAAAATCTGAAAAGATGGCAAGTGTTGGGCAACTTTCATCACGGCTCGTACATGACTTACGAAATCCACTTACTGTGGTAAAAAGTACCGTAGAACTTTTGAAACTAGGAAATAAAAAAATGGATCAGAAGACT
>CAWTZT010000009.1:0-4912 GCA_963919845.1 Thaumarchaeota archaeon CSP1-1 | reverse complement strand
CAATACAAAACTCACATCATCAAGCGCATGAACTTCTCCACGAGATGTTTGATATCGGGTAGAAAGGTTTTCTACCTCAAGAAAGGTCATGTTATTTTTAGAAAGTACTAGTAGATTTGAATTTTGCAAGAAGGGATATATGCAACTTTACGGAAGTGAAGAAAAGTCGAGCCTTATGCAGTTTAATCGTACCCATAATATCGAAGAATTGAATTCTAGTATGAAAGGACAGCAGATCATTATTTGTGGATGGATAGAAGATCTGCGAAAGTTAGGAAAAATGACTTTTTTAACTATTCGTGATGTTACAGGAATAGCTCAAGTTATAGTCAAAGATGAGGCAGGCGAAAAAATTGAAGGAGTCACAAGACAAAGTGTAATTCGAATACAAGGCACTATTCAAGAAACAAAAGCACGAGATTTTGAATGCGAGGTTAAAGCAGACCAAATTGAAATTCTAGCAAATGCAAAACATCCTCTTCCCATTGACCCAATTGGAAGATTAGAAAGCAACATAGACAACAGATTAAATGCCAGGGCACTAGACATGCGGAATCAAAAAACCGCATCAATATTCAAACTTCGACATCATGTTTTAGCATCTATTAGAAAAACTCTGACAGAAAAAAAATTCATTGAAATAACCACTCCAAAAATTATTGGTAGTGCAAGTGAGGGAGGTGCAAATTTATTCTCTTTAGAATATTTTGGGAAACAAGCATATCTTGCACAAAGTCCTCAATTATACAAAGAGCAAATGACATTAGGTCTTGAACGAGTATATGAAACTGCTTCATTTTATAGAGCCGAAAAATCACACACTGGAAGACATCTTAGTGAATTTACAAGTGTGGATATAGAAGCAGCTTTTATGGATTATACCGATGTCATGAATGTCTTAGAAGATTTAGTAGTTGATGTTTACAAATACACTTTAGAAAAATGTAAAGAGGAACAAAAAACATTAGGAATTAACATTCAAGTTCCTAAATATCCATTTGAGCGAATATCATATTCTAAAATTATTGATGAATTGAAAAACGAAGGTGAAAAACTAGAGTTTGGAGAGGATTTATTAGATTCTCATCTGAGAATTGTTGGTAAAAAACATCCTGGATTTTTCTTTCTTATTGATTGGCCAATCAAATTAAAACCATTTTACATACGTGAAAAAGAAGATGACCCCTCACTTTCAAGATCATTTGATCTTCAATTTGGATTCCTAGAGCTTTCCTCTGGCGGTACAAGACTTCACAATCCTGAAAAAATCAAAACACGATTAAAAGAACAGGATCTTGACCCTTCTAAATTTAAAAATCATTTACAAGCGTTTGATTGGGGCATGCCACCTCATGCAGGTTGGGGACTCGGTCTTGAAAGACTGTTAACAACTTTGATTGAGGTAGATAATGTTAGAGAAGTTGTGCTTTATCCAAGAGACCCTGAAAGATTAACCCCCTAAAAGAATAAATTCAAAATTGCGTTAGTAAAATTAGTGCAAAGCTGCGAATTTTGTGGCGACAAGTTTGGATATTACAAGTGTTATTTTTGTGAAAAACGTTGTTGTACAACTTGTATGACTGACGATCATAGCAGATGTAAAACTTGTTTTATACAAAAAAAGAGACTAAGTTGGAAGATTTTAATCAAAAGAAATAAAATTATTTTAGGATTTATAGCATTTTTGTGGTTCTATGCAGTTTTTCCAGGGCCATTTTTTCCAGGCCTTGACCCAACTTATTATACAGCAACGTTGATTGCTGCAATTTTATTTATGATTCCGATTGGATGCGTTTTGTTTTTTTGGTCTCTAAATCCACCAGCAGCTGACATAAAAAGAAGATAAAGCTAAACTAGTTTTGCTAGGATTTCTTTTGTAAATTCTCTAGTGGTTTTTTCTCCACCAACATCTTTTGTTTTAATTCCTTCTTTAAATACATCAAATACTGTTTTTTCTAATTTTTCAGCAACTTGATTACATTTTGAATCATTGTGCTTCATTCCAAGCCAATCCAACATCATTTTAATCGATAAAATAAAGGATGACGGATTAGCAATTTGTTTTCCAGCAATATCAAAGGCTGCTCCATGTACTGGTTCAAATAACGCAAAATTGTCACCAATATTTGCAGCCGGAGCCACTCCAAGTCCACCAACAACTTGTGCTGCTTCATCAGAAAGTATATCACCAAACAAGTTTGTTGTAACAATCACATCAAATTCTTGGGGCTGCCGAATTAGATTCATTGCACAAGCATCAACATACATGTGCTCAAAAGTTATACCTGAGTTTTTGCGTACTTCATTTTCACATGTTCTTGCAAACAAACCATCAGTTTTACGCATTACATTTGATTTATGAACACAAGTAATCTTCTTCTTTTTTGCTCTTTTTTCAGCCATGATACAGGCATATTTTGCAATTCTTTCAGACGCTTTTTTTGTAATTGTTCTTAATGCTACCGAAGTTTTATCATCTATATCGAATTCTTCGCCCTTGTAAAGATCTTCAGTATTTTCTCTCACAATTACAAGATCCACATCATCTCGTAGGGCAGGCATGTTTGGATAAGACTTTGCAGGACGTATGTTGGCATAAAGATCAAGTATTCTTCTTAAATACACAATGACATCTGCTGCACTTTCTCCAACTGGTGCTTTTAAACAAGCATCAGATTGTTTTATTGTGTTAAGGGTTTCCTCTGGTAATGCTTTTCCAGTTTCTTTAAGTGTTGAATCTCCAGCTTGTAATTTTTTTATTGAAAATTTTAAATCGTAATTATCATTGATAGATTCTAATATAGAGATGGCAGATTCAGAAATTTCTGGACCAATTCCATCTCCAGTTATTAAAGAAATAGTGTACATTTGAAACTCATCTCTAAGACATAACTAATCTTTAAGATTAGTTGCCTACCTTTTTTTCTTTTATCATATTCTTTAACATTATTCGATTAATTCCATCAATCATTGCTTGAACGCTTGTCGTGACAATATCTTCACCAATTGATTTTGCAGAAGCCATATTCCCATGGGGGTCTTCAACCTTTATGGTAACTTCACATAAAGCATTAGAGCCTCCAGCAATTGATGCAAGTCCATATTCTTTTATTCGAACCTTAGAGATTTCACCTGTAATTTTTTGAATTGCGTTAAGGGATGCATCTACTGGTCCAACTCCAAAGTCTGTTGCAAAAAGATCCTTCCCATCAATGTTTAATTTTACAAATGCATATGGCATTGTTCCAATTCCTGTTGAAACAGAAAATCCAGTTAATTGTACTATTCTCTTTATTCCTCGCTCTCCTAATATTTCACTGGCAATTGAAAGAAGTTCAACGTCTGTAACTTGTTTTCCTTGGTCACCTAATGCCTTTACTTTTTCAAGAATTTTTTTAGTTTGTTCTTTGTCAGGTTCGACTCCATATTCTTTTAACATTGCACTCATACCATGTAATCCAGCGTGTTTTCCTACTTGGAGCCATCGTTTCCTACCAACTAATTCTGGGCTAATTGGCTCATAGGTTAATGGATTGCACAAAACACCATGAGTATGAATTCCAGATTCGTGACCAAATGCATTTTCTCCAACTATGGCTTTGTTAGGCTGAACTGGGACCCCTACTAGATTTGAAATGTACCGAGAAGTATCATAAATTAATTCTGTTTTTATGCCTGTTTCCCATTTTTTGTCAAATTGTAAGCATTGTATTGCCATTACAAATTCTTCTAAGGAAGCATTTCCAGCCCGTTCACCAATTCCGTTAATTGTTACATGAGCGCATTGAGCACCAGCCTGAATACCTGATATCGCATTTGCAACAGCTAAACCAAAGTCGTTATGACAGTGTACACTAATTGGAAGTTTTGATGCAGCAATTGCATCTTTAGTAATTTCTGCAATGTATTGCGGGGTGGAATAACCAACTGTATCTGGAATATCAATTCTGTCAGCACCTGCCTTTGCTACTTCGCCAAACACTTTTTTTAAAAACTCACGGTCAGTTCTAGTTGCATCTTCAGCTGAAAACTCCACTTGAAGTCCTCGTGATTTTCCATATTCGACTGCTTCTATTGCACTTTCAAGTGCTTGGTCTCGCGTAAGCTTTAGTTTATACTCTAAATGAATGTCAGAAGTTGCAATAAATGTGTGAATGTATTTTAGACCAGAATCAACTGCAGCATCAATATCTTTCTTATTTGTTCTTACCAAACCACAAATTTCTGATTTTAAATTTGCTTCTGTAATAAGCTTAATTCCTTTTCGTTCACCTTCAGAAACTACTGGAAATCCTGCTTCAATTGCATCTACTCCTAATTCATCCAGTTTTTTTGCAATGTTTAGTTTTTGTTCTGGAGATAAAGCTACACCTGGAGTTTGTTCTCCGTCTCTTAGGGTGGTATCAAAAATCCTTATCTTCATGATCCACTCCTCTGTAATGCAGCAACACCAGTTCTTGCAGTCTCAATTATTCCAAACGATTTTGCCAATTCTTCAAATGCATTAATCTGGTCAGGTGTTGCAGTAAGCTCAACCATGACAGAATCTTTTTTAACATCATGAACTTTGGCGCCATATGCATTAGCCAACTTGTTAATTTCCATACTATCAGATACTTTACTGATTTTTATTTTAAAGAGTATCAATTCTCTATACACCGTTTTATGCTCATCTAGACGCCGTACCTCTACTGTATCAATCATTTTGTCAAGTTGTTTTATAATTTGTTGAATGTGTTTTTCATCATCAATGGTTGTAATTGTCATTCTAGAGAATTCAGGATTTGAAGTGATTCCTACAGATATACTATCAATGTTAAAGTTTCGTGATCTAAAAAGATTTGTTACCTTAAACAACACTCCAGGTTTGTTTTCTACTAAAATTGATATTATTCCCAACATAGTAATCACT
>CAWTZT010000008.1:0-2697 GCA_963919845.1 Thaumarchaeota archaeon CSP1-1 | reverse complement strand
ATGGCCTGTATGGCATTTAGCAAAAGGTTTGAAAACACTGCTTCTATTTTTCTGTAATCACAATTAATTTTTACATCTATTTGTTCTATAGTCAGTTTCACATCATTAGGAATAGTGATGTTATCTTTTGCAGAGTTAAGCAAATCCAAAACAGAATAAGTTTGTAATTTTAACTCAGTTGCTCTAACAAAGTCTAATACATCATCGACTTGGTGTGACATTCTGTTCATTGCACGACGTAATTTACCATAATACTGAAGCTTTTCTTCAATTTTCAATTTTGGTTTAGTTTCCATTACCTCAATTACATTTTTGATAGTAGATAGAGGATTTCTCAAGTCATGAGCCATTCTAGATGAAAGCTCTCCAATAATTGCAAGTTTTTCTGATTTTAGAAGCTTATCAGTTTTTTCATCAACTTGCCTTGCAAGATAATCTCGTTGAAGTTCTAGCTCCTTTTCTTTTAGTACCACTTTTTCTAGATGAATTCGAAGATCTTGAGATAATTTTTCAGTTTCTGTTTTTTGATATTCTAATTGCTTGTTTGTTTTTTCAAGTTCATTATTTTTTTCATTAAGTGATGAAATTAAATCTTGTAAAAAATTAACTTTGGATTTAAGTTCTGAATTAACTTTAATTGCTCCACCAAATTGTTCACTAGATATTGATGCAAGTTCTTTGATTTGATTTGCCCTTTCTTCAAGTTCTAACTTTGCTTTATCTAAATCAGCAAATGCTTTGTCAGCAAATCCGGAAAAATCTTCAAAGTCAGTTATTTTACCTTCTGGGGATAATACTTTTTTTTCCGATGATGGTTGCAATTGCAATAATAATTTTCTTCACAATTCGTATTATCTTGTGTTTGTCGTAATCGAACACACCCAATTAATTCAAAAATTTCATATGCCTAAACCAAAAAAGCTAAAAATAATATCTCCGTAAAATAACTGAACAAGAAAACCTGCAGTAATGAATAACATGTATGGAATGCCAGGTGTTACCCAAGTATTTGGTTTTTCACAAAATTCTGCATATTCTGCGTGATGCATAACTAAATTCAATTTTTTGTGTTTGCCTACCTTTTTTTCAATTGAAAAACTATACTTTGGATTTTTTGCTTTATATCCAATGAATAGAGCAATAATTCTTTTTTTCCTGGTTTCAGAAAATCCTTCAAAGATGTCATTTTTATTTCCTATTGCAATTAAGTTTCTAATCAAATTTACAAAAAATGGAATAATTGAAATTATTACTGCATTAGTAAGTATTGTAAATGGAGTAATTGTATTTTCACTCATGGTAATCTGTGGAACAAGTAATGCAAGAACAATTATTGCAAAGGCATCTGCTCCACCAAACATTCCAAGCCTCCAAATAATCAAGACAATTGGTGCTACTATTAATGAAATTCCTACATTTGTTAAGGCTTGCCAAAATTGTGGTTCTAAAAATAATAAAACAACTGAAAGTGCCCCAAACACTATCCAAATATAATCGCTAACCTCTCTTTTAGTGACATCAGTATATGATGCATATCCTAGCATAGCCATTGCTGCTATGATCCTTAATTGATTAAGCTCAAAAAATAATTCAATCATGATGTCTCATCAAAAAATATCTGTTAAAACTATTTAATGACCTGTTTGCGCATTTGCATGAATTTGGTTTTATGCTTAATTGATTCATGAGAAAAAAAATAAAATGGCGATATGAAGACGATGTCTAGTATATCAAGATGCCATTAGAACTTCGACAGGTTTTGCTTTTTTCCATAAATGGATACATAGACTGAACATGTTATTCACCATTTCTTGAGAGTTTGTATAGAGAATTGAATCAGAGTCATCGTTTAGATCCATTGATTCTTTAATAGAGCCAGACATTATTAGCTGTCCTTCTTCCTCTACGATTAATCTGCTTTTTGATGGCAGTTTCCCAACTCTTGTCTCGAATGCTTTTAGCCTATTTAGAAGCGGAAGTATGTTCTCGTTGTTTGTGTCTGTAAGAACACATACTTTTCCTCCATTTTTCTGGCACAAGCTAATCTTTTCTGGAATTGCTGTATGATACATTCTCAAGATGTCTTCTGCAGTAGTCACTATGTAGATTGTTTTTTTAGATTCTTGGATCAGTTTTCCAATTCTGGAGTAAATGTTTGAACGACCTTGAATGATGGATATTGATGATGCTTCTGAGACTTGCTGGGGACGATTTATCTCCTTCAAATCTTTGACAATTTTACTTGCAAGTTTTTGCATTGTTACAATTTCATCTTCTTTTCGCTGAATTACTGATGTTAATGCTTCAGCCGGAACAACAGACTCGCATATGGTTGGATTTGAAAATGTGGTTGTAATCAATCCCATATCGCGTAATTTGTTGAGCGACCTGTATGCTTTTCCTCTATCGATATCCAGTTTGGTCGACATTTTCCCTACGGTTAATGATCCTATTCTTAGGAGGCCTAGATACATAGTAGCGTCGGTTTTATCGAGGCCAAAATATGATAATTCTGTAATTAATTCCTCTTCGATGTTCATGCCCTTTCACCTATGCTCTCCAAAAAAACCTGTTTTTTACCTGCTTTCACAGATATTGTTTCGGTTATTGCCGTGTCCATATTTATCAAACTGTCTATTCTGAACAAGCTAATCAGTAGCAGTATGTCATTTTTAGTACAGACAATATCTTGAATCT
>CAWTZT010000007.1:0-3830 GCA_963919845.1 Thaumarchaeota archaeon CSP1-1 | reverse complement strand
TCCACTTTTGAAAAAATACTTGGTAGGAAGAAAAGGAGTCGATGTTGAAAACAAAATGAGAGTTTTACGGTTAATAGAGAATATGACTATGGGTAGAAACGCAGTTGGATATCTTACAGAATCCATGCACGGGGCAGGTTCTCCTCAAGCACAAAGAATTCAGATTGCACGCCAGATGCAACTTGGTTACAAAAGCCGACTGGCAAAACATTTGGCTGGTGTTAAAGGGGATGATGAAGAAATACACGAACCTTCAGATTATTTTAAACGCGTTTTTAAAATAGAAGATCAAGAAAATTAATTTTTTAAGATATCATCAATGAATGATTTAGTTTCAAAATGTTCAAAAAAATACTTGTAACATTTGTCACTTCGACTCATTCAGGACATACTTCTGATGTTGCATTTGAGTTGGCAAAAAAATTTAATTCAAAAATAACTTTTCTTAAATGTCTTGAAAAAGCCCCTCCAAAATATGGTTTTTTTGAATCAAAAGGTCAAAAAGAAGACCATCAAAAAGATATTGATGAAGCCAAAGATTCCCTTAAAGCTATAGAAGAACGTGCTAAAAAGTTAAACGTGCCAGTAGATTCAAAAATTGAATCAACTGAATCCGTTTCAAGTTTTCTTGGTTCTTATGTAAAATCTAACCATTTTGATTTATTGATTATTGATTCTCATAGTCTTGATGAAGTACATCTAGAGGACCATAAAGAAATGATTAATAGAATTTACACAGACCTTTCTTGTGCCATCCTGACATTAGCTTAATTATGCGAGTACCTGTATTCTCACAATTGTGTTTTTATCAGCTAACCTTCTTGTATCGTTTTCACATGCACGAATAATTGCTTTACAATATGTTTTTTTTGAATATTTACTAGCAAAATAATACATCATGAGTTTAAGGTAGGCTTCTGCATTGCATTTATCAATATAACACAAAACCATATCTTCAACAAAAATATCACAAGTATAATGGATCTGATTGATTCTATCTTAACTTGACATAAAAATTTAAAATAGAATTAGGTTTTATCCATGAATCTTAGAAATTACACTTGCGAAAATTTGTCATAAAATTAAATGAAAATGACTATCACGACTTTTTGAGAATAGCAAACAGGTACAATCTTACTGTAGAAGAAAAAATCTATGAGATAATTGATTTTTATCTTCTAGTTGAAAGAAGACGGTTCAAAACATGTCGTATTGAATAAAATATGATTCTTAGTCAAGGCGAAATCAGAAATTAAGTTTTGAAACAAACTATTCTTCAGGTTTTTTCTTTGTAGAATTTTCTGAGGGATTTTTCTCTTCTGAATCAAAATTAATTCCTTCCTCTCTTAATGCTGCGTCTCGTACCTCTTTGCTTATTTCAGTGTACTCTTTGTCTTTTGGAACTTTATCCAACTCCTCAAAAGTATTTGGAGATTCCTTTGGATTATTGTGATCTGTAGAATCAAGTTCAAATGTAGAAGAGAGTTCTTGATCTTTTCTGCCTTTTGAAATTTGTTTTACAACCATTACTACTATGATAATTCCAATTATAATGTAATTAATTGGTGGAGTTAGAATTCTAGTGATATACCCTATTTGTGGAATTACATAAGCAACTTTTCCAATGTATTCTTCTTCTGTAATTGGAAAGTCAGTTCCAGGAATTGAAGCTGGGTTGGCATCTCCTTTTGTACGAATTGAAAGAGGGTCATCATCAATTATAGCAGTAACTCTATGAACAATTACTCGATCCTGTCCTGCTGGCCGATTGAATACGATCACGTCTCCAACAGCAATTGATTCAAAAGGATAACTTCTTCTATCTACAATTAGGACATCAAAAACCTCAAGTTCTGGAACCATACTGCCGCTTGATACAACATAAAATGGATTTTGCGTACCAAAAACAATCTGAAGTCCAACCCAAATTACTAGGACCCCAATTCCAACTATAATGACGTCCTTTATCCAACTTTTTCCTGATCCTTTTGCCAATTTACGTTCAATCCTAGCACTTGATTAGATAAACTTTGCTTGATATTTACTGAATTTTAATTCCACAACTTTCACAGAATTTTGAACCAGGCTTGTTGGAAAAACTACAACTTGGACATGTGGAGCCTGTCTGTGGCATTTCAGCCATACTGCCACCTTCTCCTAATAGAATTATTTCACCAATTTTCTTTATTTGATTCCATTTCACATTAGTATCACTACCATCATTTCTTGTTATAACCAGTATTACGTTTTGGCTTCCATCAACACCAACTTGTTTTACAGTTCCAATTTTTTTTGCATTTGGGTCATATACAGACATTCCAGCAATGGAATTAAAAGAAGAGCTAACTTGTTTAGTTTCTGAAGGAATATCTTCTTGCATACTTGTAGCAGGTGGTAATGTTTGAACATCATAGTCAGGCATAGTTACAGTTGTACTTGCTGTAGGTAACGGTTCTTGCCCAAATTGGGGTGGAATTAGAGGATTTGCTTTACCGGCATCAATTGTTTCATCAGGCTTTTTGAATTCTCGATATTCTGCAAGAGTAGAACTACAATTTGTGCAAATGTACTGACCTTTTTCAACCAGAATCAAGTTTTCAGCAACTTCTTCGTTAGGATTTTCATATTGAATTTTTGGGGCTCCTTCGAAATCATTTTCACAAGTATTGCAATAAAATTTAGAAATTGTCTCGGTATCAATTCTTCCAATAGGAGCTAAGAACAAGTCAGGGCCTCCCAAATTGCCTTTCCCCTGCTGTTCATCATTAATAGTGGCCATGATAAAACCTCCTGAACCTCTTAATTTTTTTAATCTTAATTCTGAGCTCATAGATGTGATGTATCAAAAAGGGATTTAAGTATATTTTGAGATAATTATGAAATTATTCAAATTTTCAATTCAATAATTATTGTAATAGTCTAATTGATGTGTTCTAGACAAAAACCTTTTCCAAACTTATTACCAAAGTATTTAGGGATGGAAAATCAACAACCCCTGTTAAAATGGCTGTAAAAGCAGTTTCTGATGCAAAAAGTTGGGAAACTGATGTAATGTCATCTCCAAAGCCTGTGTTTGTTGATTTTTGGGCTGAATGGTGTGGACCATGTAGGATGGTTAGTCCTGTTGTAGAAGAATTATCAACAGAATATGATGGAAAGGTAAATTTTGTAAAGGTAAATGTCGACGAGGTAAATGAAATAGCATCAAAATACAACGTATTTAGCATTCCAACATTATCTTTATTCAACAAGGGTAAAATACTTGCCCAGCAAGTAGGCGCAGCATCTAAAGAGTCATACAAAAACATGATAGATAAGGCGCTAGAAAAAATTTAGAATCATAGAGTTTTTTCATTTTTATCTAAAGTAATTAATATTCGGTAGAATCCAATAGGCATGAATGTCCTTCGGAGAAGTAGATACACTGAATCTTCTAACAGATAAACTAAATGCATTGTTTGAAGAGTCACAGGGTTATTATGAAACATTTCTTGATGTAAACAATCTTTACAAAAATGGAAAACTCAATGATAAAGAATTTTTTCAAAAATTAGGTGATTATGTTGTTGCTTATTCTGCTTTACTTTTTCTTTCAATCAAAGTTACTTTTGAATTAAAAAAAGCAACTGACAAAGTGGCAGGAGGTTCTGCACCTGGCACAACTCAATCTCCAGGATTAATGCCTGGTATGGGAACACCTGGAATGATGGGGATGCCACCTCAAGCTGCACGTGCTGGAACTCAACAAAATCCAGTTGGTGCGCCACCATCAATTGTTTCTGCAAATGAATCTTTTGGAAATATTGGAACTTTACCTACTCCTGATCCTT
>CAWTZT010000006.1:0-16641 GCA_963919845.1 Thaumarchaeota archaeon CSP1-1 | reverse complement strand
TGGCAAAATACGATGTTAGGAAAAATGTTTCCTTTTACTCCAGTAGCGTATGCAAACTTTGCTACACAATCACAATCAGAAACTTACCAACCTGGGTTTACGCCTATTTACACTCAAGATGTAAAGTTTCCTTCTGATGGTGACGGTCCGTTAAGGCTTGCATATGCATCTTCATCTTTTTACAGAGAAGATGCCGGTGCAATAAGCGGTGTCATAATTTATGAAGTCAACAAAGATTATGAACCAACTAAAGAGCAAAATATAGAACCAGCTTCTTTGTCTCCAAATGCTGAAGTTGCTGTTTTAACAACCGGGTTTGGTGATATCACTATCCAATTTAAGGAAGATATAGCACCTAAAACAGTTGAGAATTTCAAAACTTTAGCTCGGTCTGGATATTATGACGGGACAATTTTTCATAGAATTGTTCCTGACTTTGTTATACAAGGTGGTGATCCAAATACAATTTTAGAAACACGTGATACTTGGGGAAAGGGTGGACCAGGATATTCAATTGATTCTGAGCTCACTGATTTAAAGCACGTTAAGTATATTGTTTCAATGGCTAGAGGTTCAGACATTAACAGTGCTGGTTCTCAATTTTATATTGTACTTGGGGATGCACCGTGGCTTGATGGCAAGTATACTATATTTGGTGAAGTAATTTCAGGACATGATGTAGTTGATAAGATTGCTGCCCTACAAACAAACTCACAAGATCAACCACTTGATCCATTAGAGGCAAAAATGGATAAAGTCATTATTACTACACTTAATTAGATTAGTTACTAAAAGTTTAGTAAAATTTCCTATTGATAACTTTCTTCTAGTCGATACTTCATGTACTTATCATCAGGTGAGAATTTAGCTGGATGGGCAGTTTTTGTTTTTTCTTTACATTGAGGACATTCTTCTTTTAAGGTGTATCTTTTGCAAACTGAACATGCTCTAAGCTGAAAACGCAATTTATCCTACCCGAGTTTTTTTAGAATCTTCTCTAGTAAATTTGAATGTGCCTTTTTGTTTTAATATTGCTCCCTCGATTTCTGAAATAATTGGCTTTAATTTTTTTTCCGCAGACTTGAAATCTTGTGCGGTAATTCCTAATCTGTATTTGGGAGCCCCAAGATAGGTCATTTCAACATTAGTTTCATGATCTTTCTTTGTAGAATCAAGCAGGATTTTTTTTATTATTTCTACACCGTTTGATTTGTTACAAGTAAGTTCCAATACCCCTCGAATTTGTACAGAGGGTAACTTAATTTTTAAGCTTACTTCTTCAACTGCAGAAAGAACTTTTTCCGAAAGTTTCAGATCATTTAAAACATTAATTCCTTTTCTTGCGACATCAAGAAATGCATCATAAATTGAATCATATTTAGAAAAAAGATCTTCTTCAAACTTTTCAATTTCTGTTTCTGAAAGTTTTGCAGATTCTTTAATACTTTGTAGTAGAGTTTTACCTTTCTCAAAGTGTTTAACTTCTAAGAGCTTTTTCTTTTTTTGATCTTTTGAAATCTGTTTAAGTGATAAATCAATTTCAGATCTTCCAGAAATTACTTTTTTTACTAAAAGTACTTTTTTTTCTCCTTGTTTGATGTATCTACCAATAGTTCTAACCCAACCTGGAGCTATCTCAGATATATGTAAAAATCCTTGAGCATTGTTATATTCGTCTAGAGTTACGTATGCACCATGATCTGATACTTTAGTTATGGTAGCTATTACAATTTCTCCTGGTTCTGGGAGCTCCTGAATTTCAGTCGTCATAAGCTAAAATTTTTTTAAAGTGTAATTTATTGTTGCTGGTTAGAAATCAATTCCTTTCTTTGCTTTTATTCCTGATTTGAAGGGATGTTTAATTTCCTTCATTTCAGTTACCAAGTCAGCACAATCGATAATCTCTTTTTTTGCATGATTGCCAGTTAAAACCAAGTTAAGGTTGGATGGTTTTGATTTGATCAAGTCAAGAACTTCATTTACATCTATCAAATCAAGATTAATTGCATAGTTTATTTCATCAAGAATTACAATATTATAGTTTCCAGATAGAATTTTTTCCTTACTAAATCGAATTGCTTCCATTGCTATTTTTTTATGTTCTTCACGAGAACTTTTATCATCTAATATTCCCACAAAACCTTTTCCAGCAGCTACTAGCTCAAATTCTGGCTCTAATCTTTTTGATGAATCCATTTCGCCATAATGCCAGGAGCCTTTGATAAATTGAATCATACAAACTTTATGATTATATCCAACAGCTCTTAAAGTCATGCCTAGAGCAGCGGTTGTTTTTCCTTTACCCCCACCTGTATAGACTATAACCAAACCCTCTTTTCCCATAATTTGTTTCTCGCTCGCATCCATTTAAATAAAAATCTAGTTTAATGATGCAATTGAATATTCAAAGATTAATTTTAGCAGGTGCAACAAGCAATGTTGGTAAAACTTCAATCACGAGTGCCATCATTTTTGGGATGAAAAAAAAGGGTTACACAGTTCAACCCTTCAAAGTTGGACCAGATTACATAGATCCTAGCTATCTTTCAGCAATTTCTGGAAATAGTTCAAGGAATTTAGATGTCTGGTTAATGGGAAAAAATGAACTTATTAAGAGTTTTGTAAAAAATTCTCAGTCTGATATCTCAATTGTTGAAGGAGTAATGGGATATTACGATGGATTTTCTGGAGACTCTAATTATTCTAGTACTCATCACGTAGCATCTCTTCTTAAATCTCCAGCAATTTTAGTACTAGATGCCAGTAAAACCGCACGCTCTATTGCAGCAACTGCTTTAGGATTTACAAAATTTCACAAAAATTCAAGAATATCTGGCTTTATACTAAATAAAATTGGGAGCAAAAAACATGAAGAGCTTTGTAAACAAGCACTTTCTCAATTAAAAATACCAATTTTAGGTTCAATTCCAAAAAATTCTGAACTTTCCCTTGATTCAAGACATCTAGGTTTGATTCCAGTTGTTGAACAAGGCAATCTAAAAGGAAAAATCAAAAAAATTGCAAGCACAATTTCTAATTTTCTTGATATAGAAAAAATAATTCAACTAAGCAAAAAGACTTCTTCTCTTCCCAAAATCACAGAAAAACCATCAAAAAAATTAAAAACTACCATTGCAGTTGCACTTGACAACTCTTTCAATTTTTACTATCAAGATAATTTGGATGCATTAAGACGTGAAGGTGCAAAGATAAAATTTTTCAGTCCTATCTCTGATTCTAAAATACCAAAGTGCGATGGTTTGTATATAGGAGGAGGATTTCCTGAAGTTCTTGCTGGTTCCTTAGAAAAAAATACCAAAATGCGCAAGCTGATTAAAAAATTAGCCGAGAACAACATGCCAATTTATGCAGAATGTGGTGGCCTCATGTATCTGACAAAATCGATTCATAATGGAAAAAAACATTACATGGTTGGGTTAGTCGATGCTGAGACCAATATGACAAAAAAAATGACGCTAAATTACACTGAGGGATATGTATGTAAAACGTGTGTAATTTCAAAAGGTTCTAACAAACTTCGTGGACACGAATTCCATTTTTCTGAAGTTGATTCTGTGCCAAAAGACACTAAATTTGCCTATAAGCTGAACATTGGAAAAGGAATCAAAGGCCAAAAAGATGGAGTAGTAGTGTATAATACTCTGGCATCATACGGGCATCTTTATTTTGATAGTTCGAATTATGCTAGAGATCTAGTTTCAAACTGTGTAAGTTTTTCAAGAAGATGATTTTTCTCTTAACAATTTGAAAAGTGCATTTACAATTGAAGATGCACAAGGACTACCTCCCTTACGACCATGATTTGTAATAAAAGGTGCATTCAAAGTCGCAAGCTCTTCTTTTGATTCTGAAGCTGAAACAAATCCAACAGGAATTCCAATAATTAGAGCGGGATTTACAACTTTTTCTTTTACCATTGAAATTACCTCTAAAAGTGCGGTAGGAGCATTCCCAATTACTACAATTCCTCCTTCCATTTGTGAAGCTGCCATTCTCATAGAGGTTTGCGCCCGAGTTTTGTTGTATTTTCTAGCTTCATTTACAATATCAGGATGAGAAATATTACAAATTACATTGACACCAAAATCTTTTAGGTTTTGTTTGTTTAAACCACCCAAGACTCCATTAACATCTACAATAATATTACAACCATTCTTCAGTGCATTAATGCCATTTTGAATTGCATCTTTGTGAAAAATTATCTTGTTATCTCTTGCAAAATCAAAATCTGCAGTAGCATGTATTACGCGTCTGACAATTGGCCATTCAAGCTCATTATAGTCATGAGTTCCAATCTCTCCATCAATAATCTCCATGCTTTTATCTTCTATTGATTGTCCTTTTTCAGTTTGCATCTTCAACTTCCCTTGCCCTTTCAATTATCAAATCAATCATTTTCTCATCTGTACCAATATGTTCAGTAATTAACACATTTTTTAAATTAGATTTTTCAATTGCCGGATTGAGATCTTCGTAGATATCTCTTTTTACATGTGCACCTTTGTGCAAAAAATAAAACACTACAACTAACACTTTGGGATTATTTTTTTGACAATCATCAATTCCTTGTTGAATGTTTGGTTCTTCAATCTCTAAAAAACAATGACTTACATTTCTATACGTTGAAGTCAATCCCTCAACTACATATTTGATAGAAAGATGTGCATTAGGATCTTTGCTACCATGACCTATTATCAATACATCAACATCATTTTTTTGAAGAGAAATTTCATTTTTTGAAAGAGCAGAAGTTACTCTATTATCTACAAGCTCAACCATTGTTTTATGCATAGACATTGGCTTTGAAACCTTGAATTTTACGTCAGTATTTGCTTGAAACTTTATGGCATCATTAACTGCTGCTTTGACTTTTTTGCCAGGATAAAGAAAGTAGGGAACAATAGTAAGGGTGTCAAGGCCAACATTAAGACATTTTTTCATTCCTTCTTCAATAAAGGGAGGTATAACTTCTAAAAAACAATAATTTAAAAAATCGTATTTACCTTTTTCCTTAACTTTATCACAAATGAATTCAAGCTCTTCTTTTACTTCATTTTCTCTACTACCTCTATCAATAAGTAATAATCCACGCTTCAATTTGGAATCCTCGCAATAGCTAGAGTCAGATTAGGTGGAAATTTCTGTTTTTCTACAATTAATTTTCCTCCTGAGCTTTTAAGTGCTGAAGCTTCAGAAACACTTGCAGTTCCTTCAAATGCTTGAACGGTTTTTGATGGATTGGGAGTTTGAATTGTAGTCAACTCCTCTTTTTCAAAATATTCTAAAGGAACTTCCATTTCTTTTGCAAAATCAGCAAGACCAACCACATTCTGTTTTTTCTTAATTGAAACAAATTTTGCAATTGACTTTGCAGAAAGATTGTATTTTTCCAAGCTTGACTTAATTCCTTCACTAATTTTTTCTTTTGTTGTATCCCAGTGTAAACCAATTCCTACAACAAGACTAGGTGGTCTATAAACAACTGAATTTCTTTGAATTTCTTCATCAATTTTCTTATCAGAAATTATAAGAAATCCCTTTGAATGAGAATTCTTTAATTCTTCTATTGTAGAATAAATTATAACATTCCCTGGTAATTTTTTACTCCACCAATCTTTTGATCCTGCATCTTGATAAACACCAATTTTCTCTTCATTTACCATAAACGCACTAATCTTTGTAACATTAGAGTCATCATCAATTTTCCAACCAAGCTCTCTTCCTAAAAGATCAACTGCAATAGTTTTGTTAACATCTGCTGCTGTTGTTATAACTGGTGTAGCATTCAATTTTTCTGCAATTTCTTCCGAAAGTTTGTTGGCGCCACCAAGGTGACCAGATAACACACTAATTACAAATGTAGTTTTATCATCAATTACAATAACTGCAGGATCAGTTTTTTTGTCTTTCATGTATGGTGAAATGAGTCTAATTACGGCACCAAGAGAAAATAAACAAATTAAAGCATCGTTTGTTTTGAAAAGTTCTGCTATTTTATCACCACTAGCTTCAGAATACCAATTAATTTTTGAATTTTCATCTGAAAATTTTATAGGTGAATAAATTTGCCAAGATGGAAATAATTCCTTTAATGTTAATCCAATTTTTATTCCATTTTTGGTAATTGCAAGTACTGATACTCTTTCCACGCCTAAAATTTACTCCAGTTTAATAAAATTCCTTACCTATTTTGGATGTTTGCCTATGACCTTTCCATCAAAATCAAATAAAATTACTTCGATAGGAACTTTTTTTTCTGAATGATTCCTCATTTGGTTATAGACTTGGGAACATACTAGATCAAAAAATCCTTCTATCTTATTCTCATTGATTATTTCCTGAACATGTCTTGCACTATTAGCTTCTTTTACTAGGTTAACCACATTCTCACTAGCTTTACATTGCTTTGCTAATTCTGAAAGAAAGTTTGTATCAACTTTTGATCCTTTTACATGAGTTTGTTTTACTCCAGCTGCCATTTTTGCAAATTTTCCAATGAATCCTGCAACATATGCTTTTTTGATTTCTTTTTTTGCACATTGCTGAATAGTATAACCTGCAAAATCACCCATCTGAACAAAACTATGTTCAGGTAAATCAACTATTTTTTTTGCAAATTCCTCACTTCGTCCACCAGTTGTTAGAACCACAACATCATTGCCCATTGCAATACTTACATCGAGATTTTGTCTTACTGATGCTGCAAAGGAGGCTGTTGAATAAGGAATTACAATGCCACTTGTTCCAAGAATTGATATTCCCCCTACGATACCAAGTCTAGGATTATCAGTTTTTTTTGCTAACTCTTTTCCATTAGGAACTGAGATTATAATTTTAATTCCATGTTTATCTAAAATATTTTTAGCTACTTCAATAACATTTTCACTTATCATTTTTTTTGGAGTGGGATTGATTGCTGGTTGATTTATTTCTAATCCTAAACCAGGTTTTGTTACAATTCCAACACCTTCTCCTCCACCAATTTCAATTTTATTTACATCTGAAGTTAAAGACAAGTCAACAATGATTTCTGCATTGTGTGTTACATCAGGATCATCTCCTCCATCTTTAATCACTGAACATTTGGCCGACGTTTTGGAAAATTCACAACTTTGAATTTTAATTGATATAGAATTTCCTTTGGGAAGAGTGACATCAACAGAATCCAATTTTTTCTGATTAATTATTGCTAGAATTGCAGCTTTTGATGATGCAGTAGCGGCAGTTCCGGTCGTAAAACCAGTTCTTAGTTTTTCTTTTGATTGTAGTTCTTCCACATTGAATTTCATCTTTTTTGTGTATTAACTCTTATCGCTATGGAAAAATGTGAAAAAAGCGCTTTAACTTCCTCAAGATTTCATATACAATTATGATATCTTAAAATTTAATACAATAGAAATTTCATAATGGTTCAACAAAATAATTTGAGAGTGGCTATTACTGGTGCAAACGGTTTTGTTGCAAAAAATGTAAGAAATTACCTCCATAAATCTGGATTAAATCTAATAAGCATTTCAAGAAAAAATTTCAAAACTTATCTAGGTGAAAGAAAAATTATTTTATCAAATTTTGAACAAAAAAATATTTTATCCAAAGTTAAAAACTGTAATGCATTAATTCATTTGATTGGTACAGGAAGACAAACAACAGATTCTACTTTTGAAAATGTAAATGTAAATCAAACAAAAAGAATAATAAAAATATGTAAAAAGGCTAAAATTAAAAAAATTATTTACATTAGTGGACTAGGTGTAACTAGTAAATCAACTTCAGCTTATTTTATTTCAAAATATAATGCAGAACAAGAAATTATTAAATCTGGTTTAGATTATACAATACTTAGAGCATCATACATTATTGGAAAAAATGATCCTTTAACAAATAACCTTAATCAACAGATCAAAAATGGAACTATAATTGTTCCAGGCTCAGGAAAATATCATCTTCAACCGATATTTGTTTTGGATGTTGCAAAAATAATACTAAAAGCAATTATTTCAAGAAAATTTTCAAAAAAAATTTTGGAACTTGTTGGTCCAGAAACTATAAGCTTTAAAGATTATGTTAGAATATTTAAAAATAAAAATACAGTTAAAATAAAAAATATTGATCTTGAAAAAGCATACTACGATGCTTTACACAATCCAAAAAGTTTCTTTGGCATCGATGATCTAAATATTATGGTGGGAGATTTTACAGGTAATCATAATAAATTGAAGAAAATTTCTGGATTTAATTTTAAAACATTCAGAGAAGTTTTACAATCCGGCAGCTTGACGTAATAAATCGGCTTTGTCAGTTTTTTCCCATCTAAATTCAGGTTCATTTCTTCCAAAATGACCATAACTAGCAGTTTTTCTATAGATGGGTTTTTTCAAATCAAGATGAGAAATAATCGCTGATGGTCTCATATCAAAATGCTTCCTAACAATATTTTCAATATCTTCTTCTGGAATTTTTCCAGTTTCAAATGTGTTAATCATGAGAGAAACAGGTTCAGCTACACCAATTGCATATGCAACTTGAACTTCACATTTTTTTGCTATTCCTGCAGCAACTATGTTTTTAGCAATATATCTACACATGTAGCAGGCTGATCTATCAACCTTTGATGGATCTTTACCTGAAAAAGCTCCGCCGCCATGTCGGCCTTGACCACCATATGTATCTACTATTATTTTTCTACCTGTAAGGCCTGTATCAGCATGAGGTCCACCAATTTCAAACTTACCGGTAGGATTAACATGAATAGTAATGTCTTCATTCCATAGATTACCACAAACTGGTTTGATTACTTTCTCAGTCATAGCCTTTGTAATTTCATCATTTGAAACGTCAGGGGAATGCTGCGTTGAAATTACAATAGTTTCAATTTTTTTTGGTAAACCGTCTTCATACTGAACAGAAACTTGTGATTTTCCATCAGGTCTGAGCCAGGGTAATTCCTTTGATTTTCTAACATCAGCAAGTTTTTTTGTTAATTTGTGAGCAAGGATTATTGGCATAGGCATAAGTTCTTCAGTTTCATCACTTGCATAACCAAACATCAAACCTTGATCTCCTGCACCTTGTTGTTTGTCTTCAGTTGCAGTAACACCTTGGCTTATGTGAGGACTTTGAGCATGTAATCTAAGCATGATTTCACAAGAATTTGCGTCAAACTCTAATTCTGGTTTGTCATAACCAATTTCTCGAATAATTTTTCTAACTAATTCTTCCTGAGCAGTTTTATCAAATTTTGCTTTAGATGTTACTTCTCCAGCTACTGCAACAAATCCTGTGGTTGCCATAGTTTCAACAGCTACTCTGGAATCAGGATCTTGTTTAAGATACTCATCTAAAATAGCATCAGAAATTTGATCACAAACCTTGTCTGGGTGACCTTCAGTTACAGATTCTGAAGTAAAAAGAAAGGCTCTCGCCATTTTTAACCCCTATTTTACTAGAGTTCATTCTCTAGTTTGATAAACAAAACATTATTGCCTCTCACAATAACTCTACCATAGTTTGCAATTACTTTATCATCTTTGATTTCTTCGGCATCTGTCATTATCAAATTCATATAAGAATCTACATTATCCATCTTGCCTTTGTATTCAACTTCATTCTTTAGTCTTACAATTACATTTTTCTTGGTACTTTTCTGAAGGATTGTTAGTGGTCTCTTCGCAGTTGATTGTGACAACGATTATTCAATTTACAGACCTTTTTATCCAGCATAAAAGCCTTGCCTATTAGAATTTCTGAATGAAATGGCTTTAATTTTTGTTTTATTTATCATAATAACAATTGATTAGCACTGGTATCAAAAAATTAGATCAAATTCTTGATGGTGGGATTAAAAATGGAATTATTACAGATATTTTTGGAGCCCGTGGTACAGGAAAAACACATTTGGCCATGCAAATCTCCATTAATTCTTTACAAAATGGTGGAACCGTATTGTTTCTTGATACTACAGGAGAATTTAGACCAGAAAGAATGCTTGAAATTATCAAAACCCGTCACTTAGAACCATCTTTACTTGAAAATGTCAAAGTAGGACGAGTAACCAACACAGGAGAACAAATTCAATATCTATCAAAAATTAAAGAAATGGATAATTTTTCATTGATCATTATTGATAATATTACTGATTTATTTTCATTTGAATATTCCAAAGAGCTACAAGTGTTAGAAAAAAATATTTTGTTTATGAGGTATATGCATGATTTGTCATTAATTGCAATTCAAAAAAGAATACCGATTGTAATTACTAATATGATTAGAAAGATCGATAAAACTGAAAAAGAAAATCTTTATAATTCGATTAGCCTTTTCACCCATTTGAAAATTAATTTAATTAAAAAAGATGCCAAATATTTTGGAGAAATAATGCCATCCTTTCAGGAAAAAAGACTATTTTCATACCTAATTACAGAAGAAGGTCTAGTGGATGCATCTTAATCTATTTAACCTTGAAAAAATTGAAACAATGTTATGGCAGGAATTTTAGATTCTATACCTTTTGATTCTATACCTATCATCACAGTTGTGCTACTTGCTCTTGGGTTTGTTGGCGTAATGGTTTATGAGCGTACAAGAACACGACAAAATGAAGAAACAACTCCTTGATCCAAAACTAACAACAAAGTTCCATTCACTCGGATTCAAAAAATTAACTGACATTCAGAAGAAGGCTATTCCAATAATTTTTCAAAAAAAAGATTGTATTGTAATTGCACCAACTGGTTCAGGAAAAACAGAATGTTCCATAATTCCAATTTTTTCTCACTTAAAAAAATCTAAAAAAGAAGGTAAAGTAAAGGTACTTTATCTTACTCCTCTACGAGCACTAAATAGAGATGTATTTAGAAGGATTATTCGATATGCTGAAAATGATGGACTAACAATACAGATTAGACATGGTGATACGCCACAAAATATTAGGAAAAAAATTACAAACTCACCTCCTGATGTTCTAATTACTACCCCCGAAACTCTTGTAATCCTTTTGACGCAGAGAAAAATGTTAGATGCTCTTTCAGAATTAGAATGGATTGTAATTGATGAAGTTCATGAACTATTGGGCAATGAACGGGGTTCACAATTATCCCTTAGTTTGGAACGGCTACAAATTAATTCTAGGAAAGAAATTACACGTATAGGTCTATCTGCAACTATTGGAAATGCTAAAGAATCTGCAAAATTTGTTGTTGGAACAAAAAGGAAGTGTAATATTATTCGTGATGCTTCAATTAGAAAGTATGATGTTGATGTCAAATACATTGATGGTACAATTTCTGATGTAGCTGCTTTTATTGCTGAACACGTAACTAAACTAAATCTTAATTCTCCAATCCTATTATTTACAAATACTCGTGGAGAGTCAGAATTTCTTGCTTCAATTTTAAAGGAAAAATCAAATATTAACATAGAACTTCATCATGGTTCATTATCACGAGAAGTAAGAGAAGAAACTGAATATCAGCTTAGAGAAGGCAAATCTGGAATAGTCGTATGCACTTCATCTCTGGAGCTAGGCCTAGATATAGGATCAATTGAATTAGTAATTCAATACGGATCACCGAGACAAGTTTCAAAACTCATTCAAAGAATTGGACGAAGTAAGCATAGTAGAAGCTCATCAGCAAAAGGAATAATCGTTACTAACAATTCAGATGATGAGTTTGAAGCAAAAGCAATACTTGAAAGAATAAAAGAAGGTTCAATAGAAGAACAAAAAATCCATGATGGTTCTCTTGATGTTCTTGCTCATCATCTAGTAGGATTGACAATACAATTAGGAATTGTAAGTGTAAAGTATGCATTTGAAATTGTAAAGAAGGCTTATTCTTTTAGAAATTTGACCCTAGATGTTTTTTGTGATGTCTTAGAACTTTTGGATGCAAATTATCTCCTATTTTTTAATCGAGAGAAAATGAATTTTGGAAAGAAAGGACGTACCTATAGATATTACTTTGAAAACCTCTCTACAATTCCTGATATTTTAAAATTCAAAGTATTTGATTCAGTTGGGAAGAAAATAATCGGAACACTAGACCAGAGATTTGTGGGAGATTTTGGTGATTCCGGTAATGTTTTTGTTTTAAGAGGATTGCAGTGGAGAATTCTTAACGTAGATGAAAAGTCGTTTAAGGTTAATGTTGAACCTTTTCGTTCTGGTGGAGTAACAGTTCCTTATTGGGAAGGAGAAAATATTCCAGTTGATTATAGAACAGCTATGAAAGTTGGTAGTTTTAGAACCAAGGCAAAACAAGGATCTATTTCAATATTGAATAAAACTATTTCAAATTTTAAACTTGATTCTATTCCTAATGAAAAAACCATAGTTATTGAATCTTCTAAGAGTCAAGGTATGGTAGTATTACATGCATGTTTTGGAACAAAAATTAATGCAACATTATCAACACTGCTTTCTTCCATGCTTTCTGCAAAACTAGGATTTTTGGTGGAGTCAAGATCAGATGCATATAGAATAGTTTTATCTTCAAATGCAAGAATTTCTGAAAAACAATTAACTGATGTTTTAACAGACGATTATGAATTACATTCCATTGTAACAGCATCTATCACTGGAACGCATAATGTTAATTGGAGAACATGGTGTGTTGCAAAAAAATTTGGTGTAGTAGGTAGAGGATCAATTTATGAAAGAAAGGCTGCTCGGTTTATTTATGAACGCTATTCTAAAACTCCTCTTGTTAAAGAAGCGTTACGTGAACTATTTCATGATAAATATGATCTAAAAAATACAGAAATTCTTTTAAAAAAAATTCGAGATGACAACATTAAAGTACATTGGTTCGAAGTTGATAAATTCTCAAAACTTGCAGAACCAATTTTAGATCACACTACAAAATATTATTCTTCCCCAGCAAATATTGATAAAGGGATCTTGGATTTGGTTAAAACGCGTTTATTAAAAACAAAACATCGCTTGATATGTGCAAGATGTGGAAAATGGGAACGAGTTATTGTAACAAATGAGGTAAAAGACCCTCTTTTATGCCCATATTGTAAAGGAAGACAAATCACTTCAACTTTCTATTCTGATTATGATTTACAAAAAATAATTCAAAAAAAGCATCAAGGGAAAAAAATTTCAAATGAAGAAAACCACCGTTTCAATCGTGCCTGGAAAGTTTCTTCTTTACTTGAAAATTTTGGAAAAACAGCTTTAATTGTTTTATCAGGATATGGAGTTGGTGCAGACACTGCTGCAAGAATTCTTAGAAATATGGTAAATGATGAAGTTCTCTATAAGCAAATTTACGAAGCTGAAAGGCAATATGTGATGACAAGAGGATTTTGGGATTCCTAGTTTTTCTTGTTGATTGTAGTAAATGGTGTTAAAAATAACTCAACTCGTCCTTCAAGCCCTGATCTTGCAGTAAGACCTGTTGCTGAGATGATTTCACCTATAGAAAAATTATCTAATAGTCTAGCTTGGTTCCTCCATCCTTTAATCCAAATCTGACCAGTGTCATCTTCTACATACATTTCTGCTAAGGAAATTGATTCACCTGTTTTTGTTTGAACTTCACGCCTTCCAGGTATTTTTAGAATTATAGCTTCAATGAAATAATCTTTCCCAATCATAACATCAGAAATCTTTGTTCTAAGCTCAAGTAATGTTGGAATATTTTTATCATCTTCAATTTTTCTAACAAAAGAATCTTTATCAATTGTTATAGAATTTCCATATGCTTTGGAAGGCATACATTCAATCACATCATCAATTTGAAATGATCCAAAGCTATTTGCTAGATCTGTAACGTTGAAAGAATTTTTTCCTGCATCAATACCGCTGACTATAGTGCTACCTGTATCATTTTTTGAGATTGACATAATTCTTAATGCCAAAGGTTCTACTTCATTTTTTCCTTCAATCTCAATAATTGTAGCATCACTTCCATGAATTTCAATACCTTGATTCCCTGTTTTTGTTCTTACACCGTAGAGTCGAGCTTTTGCTCCTGGTAAAATCATTTTTGGTATTGTAGATTCATCTTTTCCCCACAAAACAACTTTTACAGAATTATCATCATTTCCCTTTATCCTCATTCTAAGTGCTTTACCAGGTTGTCCACGAGAGTTTGTGAATTCCATTGTATTGATGAGTCCATCTATTTTTCCTGAAACTACCAAGTTTTTTTCATTATCTTTTATTGCACTAACATCTTTGATGATAGAATCTATTTTCTGAATATCACTATTTTCACTAGTAGTCTCTACAGAAGAACCTGAACCAACATTTACCGTAGGTTCTCCATTAAGGTCGGATTTTACGTAAGCTTTGATTATTTTTATCAAATCTCCTGGTTTGAGATCTTCTATTCCTGGTAGGTTTGCTTTTTCATCCCAAAGTTTGACGTTCGCAGTTGAATCATTATCATATACAGTCATAGTCCTAAGGAAAAAGGGAGTACCGTCTTTTCTTGAATATTGTTTTGAAGGAGAAATATTCAAAACTCTTGATTCAAGAGAAATCTCTTTTGCTCCAACATATAGATCTTTTAACTTCATTTCTACTTTAAGAGGTTCAGCTAGAGAAACCCCAAGGTCTGAAGCAATCAGGAAGAGTGCTCCTTGGTCCGTAAGATAACCTGCCCCAATCTTTTCTTTTTTTTGTTTTATTCGTTCTTCTATATCATCTCTTGAGAGTTCAGGTTTTCCCTCCAAAAGTTTGCTAATTAAATTCTCAAATTCAGACAAGTTAGTTTCCATAAATATACTCTCTTTATAAAAATTTCAATAGCTAAATTAGTGGGAAGATCAGTGCTGAAATAATGTTATGTATTGATGCCAAATCCCTCTCTAAATCATACGGGTCAGTTAATGCAGTTAACAAGATTGATCTATCTGTAAAGTCTGGACAAGTATTTGGATTTCTAGGTCCTAATGGAGCAGGAAAATCTACTACAATTAAACTCTTGACAACACTTATTCCACCTTCAGGTGGTCAACTAAATATTTTAGGTGAAAATGCAATTGAAAATCCATTAAATGTAAGGAATAGAATTGGGGTTGTCTTACAACAGCCTAGTTATGAACCCACACTATCTGTAGAAAAATCTTTAGAAAAATATGGTATGATGTGGAATGTTAGTCAAAAAGAAAGAAAAAAACGAGTTGAAGAGCTAATATCGGAATTTGATCTTCAAGAAATTAGAAAAAAACGAAATGAAGATTTGTCTATTGGTCAAAGGAGAAGAGTTCAAGTTGCACGCGAATTCATGCATGACATGGAATTATTATTTTTAGATGAACCAACTGTAGGTTTAGATCCTGCTGCTAGAAGGAAACTGCTTGATTTTTTAAAAAGCAAGGTAAAAACCGGCCTTACAATATTCTTTACAACCCATGTATTGACAGAAGCAGAATACATTTGTGATGAAATTGCGATAATAAATAAAGGTAAAATTATCACTGTAGATACACCTGATGAATTGAAAAAAAGATTTGGTAGAGAAAAAACCATTAAAATTCATCTTTATGAAGCAAATGAAAAAATTAAAAATCTCTTAATTGATGTTAAAGATTGTGAAATTGATTTTAACACAGGTACTATAACAATCCACTCTGGCGAATCTGAGATTGTTTTAATGAAAATCTTACAAATTTTGAATGATAACAGTATAGCAATTGAGGATTTATCAGCAATGCCCACAAATCTAGAAGAAATATTCCTTAAATTGGTAGAGGATTCAGATGCACCCAATAATTAGACTCGTTAATAGGAATCTAACAATTGCAATTAATCCTGGTTTTTTGATTTGGCAGGTAATTTTTCCATTAATTTGGATTTTTGTTGCTGGATTTGCTTATACCTCATTAATCGATGTGGTACCTTTTGAAAATATGGAACTTAATTATCCTACATACCTTGCGACTGGAATGATTGGATTTAACATTATGAACAGTACTTTAATTTCTGGAATTATTATTTGGAATGACCGAAGACATGGGATGTTCGAACAAATTTTGTCTGGTCCATTTACTCGTACAAATTATATCTTAAGCAATGTTATTACCATAGGAATTGTTGGACTAGTTAGCGCTACTCTTATTGCTCTAGTTGCATTGCCAGTTTTTTTTGATTCACTTGAATTTAATTTATTAACTATTCCAATAATTGTTTTTGCTTCAATTGTTGGCTCACTTTTGTTTGGATCTATTGCATCAATAATATCTACAAGGATTAAATCAAGTGAAGGATTTAATGTTATAATTAATACAGTTTTTTTATTTTTTGCATTTGTTAGTACAGCGTTTTATCCAGCATCTGGGGCTCCTGAACCACTTGCCACAGCTTTTTACTTAAATCCCTTGACATATCTGGTTGATGTCATAAGAGCTGGTATTTTTGGAACTTTTTCAGAATTTGTTATAATAGAAATGATTATCTTAATCATTTTATCCTCTGTATTATTTGTAGCAGCTATAAAATTACTAACAAAATTAGATTTTTAAAAATAATTCAGTTTCCATTTATACAAAATAGGTAGCCCGGCCCAGATTCGAACTGGGGTCAAGGGCTCCAAAGGCCCCTATGCTTGACCTCTACACTCGGCGGATTAAATCCTCTACCGGGCTGCCGGACCACGAAATAAGTTT
>CAWTZT010000005.1:0-4463 GCA_963919845.1 Thaumarchaeota archaeon CSP1-1 | reverse complement strand
TGGTACTTTTAGCTCTCGTATAGAATGCTCTTTAGTAAATTTGAATTCATCCTCATGAAAATTTTTTTTGTATGAAACAGGACCCGTCACCCTTGCTTTATTGTAGTACTTGTTGTCCCAAGATCTTACGCGACCTGCAAAATCAAAACCCTTGATATATCGCACTGGTTCTTCATACATCTCAACACGACGAACTTCACCATCATAAACAATATCAAGTCCCAAATGTTCCAGCGTTCTTATATTAAGTAATGCAGCATCATTTCTAGTTCTGTCTTTGATTTGCTTTGTTATGCCAGGATTTTTTACCAAATCAAGTAACCAAATAGGTTTTTTAAGACTCCCAATCTCTTGTGTTGGGAATAATTTTTTAGACACTTTTAACTCTCCTTCCTATTTCGCCTAGTAGTACTATCTTTTGCTGAGCAAATTCTTTTGGAATGTATTCCAAATCAAAGTTCGTAGTAATGAACGCATCATTTGGTTTTGTTTTTGATAGTATTTGATTCATTTCATCAACACATTTTGTTTTGTTTTCAATCTTTGTATTGTAAGAATTTATCAGACCAACAGCAAGCGATTTTCCAGAAAAACTATGTTTTTTAATTGATGAAATTGGGGTAGTTGTAGTATCAAATCCTAACCCTGAAACAGGTAAATCCAAGAGTTTTTCAATTTTCTTTGATACGTCCCCAAAGTAAAAATGAAGGATGGTCTTTACCTTGAGATTTTTAGTTACTATGTTTAGTGCATCACCGACTAAATCCAAATCAACATTGTTGATATTATATGCAATTGAGGGACCAACCAACTGAATTAGCTTAAATCCTGTTTTAGTTAATGAATCGATTTCTTTGCGAAGCATCTTGGCCAAAAATATTACAAATTCATCCTTTTTGTACACAGAACTTAGGTGTCTTTCTGCAAAGGTGTATGGTTCTGGAAGACAAACTGCTTTGTTTTTAGGTAATAGTGACACTGCTAGATTAGATTTTACAATTTTTCCTGCATCTGAAAGAGCCTTTCCATTAAATGATAATTTTCTATAAAATGCATTCATCTCATAAATTCTATTAAGCGCAGAAAGCTTTACTGACTTTAGCTTTGCAAAAGGTCTGAATATGTCGTCCCATTCTAAAAGAGGATCACAAACAAAACTTAGCTTGGCTTTTTTTTGTAATGCAATGTATTGCTTTTTCTCTTTTTGGAAAAGTGATGAAAGATTTGGAGTATGTTTCCTTGTTGCCTCAATAAGCTCCTGTGAACGAGGATAAATCCCAAAAGTATAAGATGAAATCAAATTTCTAACTTTTTTAGGGTCTCTTGAGCCCCTTTAAAATCATTTGGAGACGTAATGAGGACATCTCCGGTTATTTCATGAATTTTTTTAATGAACTCAACTACATTTTCCTTGTAGCTAGACCAATCCAAGTTAAGAAATTGGGCAGATTTTGCATTCTTTTCAAAAGGTAAAAGTATACATGGAATTATTTTGAATCCTTGCGGTTTTAATTCATCAACAATTCTTGAAACCTGATCTTCGGAATGAATTACTTGTGTAATAAACCCTGCAGGTTCTGCTTCAATCTTTTTTTGAATTTTGTTAAAGTTGGGGTTGTTTGGTAGTGACAAAAAAATATCAATTTTTTTGTCAAAGCCCATTTCTTTAAAGTACTTGACAATCTGACTTGAAATTAATCCTGAATCTTTTGGTCCTTTTGGTGGTTCGTCTCCCTTAATTACTAGTACTCCATTTAGGCCAAGTAGAACAGCATCGCATATAGTTTGGGTTAGCGAAGTGAGATTTTTGTCTCTTATTCTCAAACTTGCAGTTATGTCGATTTTTTTATTGTCATCTCGAATTAATGCACCGCTTGTAATTGGAGAAATTCTAGGAATCCCAAGAACAGAGTCTGTGAGGTGAATTCCATTACATACTGTACCAATTTGAAAAACACGTTGTCTTAATGAATTTAGTGAGCTCTGAAGCTGCTCATGAGATAAAATGGTGTCTTGAATAACCTTGGGTGGGTTTATTTCGTATCGTAAAGTCATAAAAGCTTTTCAAATACACTTGATTAAAACCTTTGATCGAAAAAAATCAATACTAGGTAGTGTTTTTAATTAATGATGGACACTACCGTTCTCAAAAAAGCATTTTCCACTGAAATATCTGCAGCAGCACATCATGATGCTCATACAAAGTTGGCATCTGTTTTAGTGATAATTTATGGTCATGTGCCCAAAGTAATTATGACCGAAAAACCAAAGCACTTGAATATACATGCAGGAGAAATTGCATTCCCTGGTGGAAAGTGGAATCAAAATGATCATGATCTTTTAGATACAGCACTTCGTGAAACTTCTGAAGAAATTGGTTTAAGTTTACCAAGGCAAAAAGTTATTGGACAATTAGAAGACGTAATAACTCTTAATTCTGGATTTACAATCACTCCATTTATTTCAGTAATTGAAGATATTCCACAACTACATGCTAATTCAGAAGTAGAAAATATTTTGCATATACCTCTGGTTCCATTTTTACAAACGTTGACAGATGATACTGATCCAGAACATAACTCAATTCAGGAAATGTACACACTTACTTTTCAGAAAAAAATTGTTTGGGGGGCATCAGCAAGAATTCTAAAACAAATAGTGAATCGTTTAAAGTTATGAGATTCATTTAAAAAGAGCTTAGCGAGTCTGATTTTTTATGGCAGCGCGCAAATCAGCTCCAAGAAAGATTCGTTTAATGAAAAAACAAAAGCAAGCATCACCAGTTCCTGCTTGGATTATCTTAAAGACAAAAAGAACAGTTAGAACTAATCCTAAAAGAAGAGCGTGGCGTCAAACAGACGTGGAAGTGGGTTAGATGTCACAGGAACTTGAACGAGTTTATACGATTAATTTAGGAAAGGTATTGCTTTCCCCAAATAATCAAAGAGCAAAAAGAGCTATAAACATGGTCAAAGAATTTGCAAGGCGACATATGAAAAATGACAAAATTAAGCTTGAAGAAGATTTAAGCCACCAAATTTGGAAACGAGGAATAAGACATCCTCCAAGAAAAATTAGAGTTAAAATGACAAAAACAGATGAAGGTTTTATTTTAGTTTCTCCATATGATGAAGAAATAGAAGAATCTAAAGAAACAAAAGAAGAAAAGAAAAAACTAACCAAAGAAGTAAAACCTGAATCAGAAGCAAAAGAAATTAAAACAGAACCAGAAGTCAAAGACAAAGTTAAAGAAGAGATTAAAGAGGTAAAAGGAAAGAAACTAAAAGAAACTCCAAAGAGTAAACAAAAAGAAAAAGAAGAAAAACCAAAAGCAAAGGAAAAACCAAAACCAAAGGTAACAAAAACAAAAGAAGAAAAGCTAAAACCTAAGGAATCAAAACCAAAATCTTCAAAAAAGTAAATTAAACTATTTTTATTCTAATTGATGCAGATCTAACTCAAAATTTATACTGCAATCAGGATCTTCCCAGTCTAGTGTTTTATCTGCAGGAATAATACTTAGTGGATCATATTTATCAAAATGTGTTTCGCCTTGAACCGATGTTAACATTACTACTTTGGATTTTTGAGCAGTATTAATTGAAGAGATAACACTTGTATTATCTTCATTAAAAATTTCTCCTACAATACTTGAAACAGAGTTTAAGATTCTAACTGGAATGTCATTTCCTCCAAGTACATAGAGAATTGAGCGCTTTACACTGTCTGGTGGCGCATCCTCATAGAGCATCCTAATTGAATCTTTAAGTGATGTCTCAATATTGTCAACATCCTTACTCGTTGACAAAATGTTAGTATCTTCAGAGATTGCTGATGATTTTAATGAATTTACTACGTGTTGAATTGCTGCATTTGAGATCTTATGACACGCAGCTGGACTCAAGTCAGGATTACTATCAAGCAGTGCATCATTATCTAAGACTACTGAACAGTCAGAACTTACTCGTAGTCGTTTTAGCGAAGTACCTGAATTGAAAATTCTATCTTTCTCAAATCCAAAAGGCATAATGGCAAATGATAGAACACTTTTGTTAGATTCTTTGCAAATTGATGATACCACAGGTGCCATAGCCGCCCCTGTTTTGCCAGCAAGATTTGCCATCAAAATTATAGTGGAATATTGAGAAATCTTTTCTCTAATTTCATTTGCTGCTTTCAGTGTGCTTCCTCTGATTAACTGCATTGTAGGATTAACTATAGAATCTGTAGAAATCTTAATTGTAAACGATTCTTGGGTCAAGTCATTTTGATCATGACTAATCAAAAGGCAGTCGGAATGAAGTGACTTTTTTGCTTCTATGGCCAATTTCGAGCCTGCACCGCCTAGTCCTATTACAAGAATTGGTTCTGTAAGATGAAAACTCATCTAGTTCCTATGTAAATTCCGATAAAAAACCTTCTTACGTAGCTGAAATCAAATTGTCGATCTAAAAATTTTAACT
>CAWTZT010000004.1:0-13370 GCA_963919845.1 Thaumarchaeota archaeon CSP1-1 | reverse complement strand
TCTGGATTAATTTTAAAAGCCTCGTTAATATTGCCTATTAAAGATTCACCAATTTCTTTACCTAAATCTTGAATTGCAAAAATTATTCCTTCTTCTCCTTCCACTCCTTTACCTGAAAAATTAATCATAACACACGCTTCATCAGGGGATACGCCAAGAACACATTGTTCTTCATTGGTAATAATTACAGCCAAAACTCGTTCAGAATCATGAATGCTTTTTAATAATTCAGTTGGTATCCTAATTTCTTGATTACTTGAACTCTGAAGAGTAATTGCTGCAGTTACATTATTTGAAAATTGTTTGTCAATAAATACTTGAGCAACTTCTCGAAAAGTAGAAGGCTTTGGTTCTTGTCCTTCAGCTTCATTTTGACTCTGAAGAAATATCGCAAAAATTATAAGAATAATTATTATTTTATACACAAACTGCTCATTTTTAGTTTGAAACTATTAAGGTTACTCCCCTAATTTTTCAATGGTTAAAACAAATCTATTAAACGGTTCTTCTGAATAATGTTTTTCACAAACAAGAATCGTTTGATTTTTTTCTGGTCCACAATCATAAGTAATTCGATATTTTGGATCATTTTTGCAGCATCTTGAATCTTTCAAACATTATAGAAACGTAATACATGATAAAATATTTTCAAAAGTTTAAATTTAGTACTTAATTTTTTACTTTTGACATCGGTTCAAACCGGAGGGGAACAAGACTGGCAGTCATTGATGCGTTTAATGACTGTCAGTCGTTATTTTGTTAATGCAGAAAGGGACTTTATCTGATCAATTACATAGTCAAAACCATCTTGCCAAAAACTTTTTGCAGTAATGTCTATTCCATACTCCCTAAGTAATTTTTCAGGTTTCTGTGAACCACCAGCTGCCAAAATACTGATGTATGATGGAACAAAATCTTTTCCTTCTTTCTTATATCTTTGAAATAAGGATAATGCCAAAAGATTTCCAAATGAATATGCATAACAGTAAAAAGGTGAATGGAAAAAATGTGGGATGCAACTCCACTCCAAAGCAAAATCATTTGTAAGAGATATTGAATTGCCAAATTGTTTCTGAAGATTTTTTAGATATGTTTTTGAGATCTCATCAACAGTTGTCATATTACCAATTTTTTGATGAGCATTTTTTTCAAATATTGTAAAAAACGCTTGTCTAATTATTGTTGCATACAAATCATCGATCTGTTCAGCCAACATAACTTTTTTTTCATCATCATTAATTTTTTCTGATAAATTGTCATACAGTAGTAATTCTGAAAAAGTTGATGCAGTTTCAGCCAAAGGAAGTGGGGCTTCTGAAACAAGTATGGATTTGTCTGATGCTGCTTGGCTATGTATGGAATGTCCCAACTCATGTGCTAAAGTAAAAACATCTTTTGATTTTCCAGTAAAGTTTACCAAAACATAGGGTGTCATCTTAGGAGAAAGAGTACTGCAAAATGCACCATCCCTTTTACCAGGTCTTATTGAAGAATCAATGTGGTTTTCTTTGAAGACTTTTTTTGCAAATTGAGATAGTTTGGGGCTAAATTTTTCGAGGGACTCAAAAACCAACCTAACAGATTTGTCATATGGATAATTTTTTTCCTTAATTTTTGAAGCTGATGGTGCATAAAGATCATAACGCCGAAGTTTTTTCATTCCAATCATTTTTGCTTTCAATAAAAAGAATTTTTGAAATACTGAGACATTTTTTTCACAAACCTCAAGCAGGGAATTAATTGTTTTGTCATCTACGTCATTTCCAATATTTCGAATTGAAATTGGTGATGAAAATCCTCTTAATTCAATTCCTTCATCTCTCCAATTTAACACAATGTTTTGATAAAATTCTCCAAGTACTCCTTTATTGATTGAAAATTTTTTTAAAAGAACTTTGTATGCTTGCTCTCTAATCTTAGGTTTAGTACTTCGGACAAGAACAGAGAGTTCTTCTCTGGTTAGTTTCTTTTTTTTACCATTGATTAGCACTTCATATTCAAAACCATTAGTTATCTTATCATATAATTTTACGAGTGCAGAGCTACCTGTAACATCTAAGATGTTGATTATTTTTTCTTCAGGTTCAGTTAGAGAATATTTTGCAACAAGACGTTTGTATCTCAAATATTCTGAAAGTTGTCCTGATTCTTTAATCAAACGTTTTGCATTTTTTTCATCAATTACTCTTTTCCACCACAAGTCAAAAAATAATGTCTGGTTAGAAATATCGGCTCCAAGTTTATTCATTTTTGTTACAAGAGATGTTGCTTCATCAGATTGAGTGTCGGCAGCATATTTTAGGGACGCATAACCCCCAATATAGCTCATTTTTTCGTAAATATCTTCTAATTGCTTTAAAATTTCAAGAAATTTTTTTACTGAAATTTTTGGATCTAATTTAGTTTTAATTTTTTCAAACTGTCTTGATTTATTTTCTACTTGTAGTATTTGTTTTGCAAAGGCAGGACTTTTTGGATTTGAAACTAATCCTGAAAGGTCCCATTTCCCAGTAACGTATTTTGTCATTTTCATTCAAAAAGTATAGGCCTTTAAAATATCAATAATATTCCTTGTGAACATAGCACCATTTCCAGGGATGATCTTGAAGAGCTATCATTACTGGATGACCAGTTTCCTCAAAGTGTTTTGTTGCATGCAGGCCCACTGATGAATCACAACAACCTACATGGCCACAGGTAAGGCACTGTCTAATGGCAACCCATGGAGTTTTTTCTTTTTCACACTCTTCGCATCCTTTGGTCTTTGGATTTATGCCATCTACGGCTTGGCTAAAATGTTCACAATCTTCTGTCATACTTGTTAAGTAAAATCCTGTCTCTATATTTTTTTATCTATAATGTATCTAAATTCATATTTTATCTTTGCAAGTTTATTTTTAGATGGTGAGAGCTTACCTGGTCTGTGATTTCTACATCATAGTCTCCGGATTTTAGTGTTGAAGGGATTATCCAAGGCATATCCAAGTTTCCAGTAATTTGAGATGTTTTCGTTTTTAATTCTACTTCAAATCCTTGATCATTTGATATTATGATATCTATCACATGCAATCCTCGAAATCCAGTTCCCTTAAAGTCCATGATATCCCATCCATAAACTTCTGATAGAGTAATGGAGATATTTGGGGTATGATCTCTCATAACAAAATTCTCATTTGCTAAAACAAGAGGCATGGCACCAATATCACGTATTTTTGAAATGATTATAGGATCTGTTGGTACTTGTAAATCAGTTTTAGAAGAAATTATGCTGGCCCATCCCCTATCTACTAGGATTTTTGCACTAGATGATTTAATACAAGCAGGAGAATTGTTTGAATTTTTCAAAACAAGCTCTAGACCTTTTTTGCAACTAATTTTTTCAGATGTAATACCTTGTCTGTACTGCATAAGGGGGGGAATTCTAGCTAGACAATCTGTACCTTCAATGAGCTCATCCCCACAAACGTATGGAACCATAGTTGGTTTGTACTTGAATGCCTTTACTGTTCCAGGAAACTGAGAATAAGCAGTTGCAAACCCAATTGAACAAATACCAAATAATAGAATTAATAAGATAATTTTCAATATTGTTTTCTATTCTGTATTCTAAATGAATTTTACTGGTCAGGATGGTTTCCATGTTGATATCAGTTTAATTTTTGGTTCCAAATTTGTTCGTAATTTAATATTTTTACTCTTGTTTCAGAGACTATGAATTCTTATTGAAGACCTTGGAATTAAAATAATAACAATGGAATTTCGTAAAGCACAATTTGCAAAAAGATCCTACAGGAACTCAAGAAATGACAGGAATCAAAAAGGTGAACTGGGTTCAGGAAGAGGTGGTTCTAGATACAATAGAGATTCAAGAAGTGTAGATTCTAGGTTTGGCAGAAATGATAGAGGCCCTAGATTTAATCGAGGTTCAGAAGATAATCGACGCGTAGAAATGTTCGAAGCAACTTGCGGTGACTGTGGAACCCGATGTGAGATACCATTCAAGCCAAAATATGACAGACCAGTTTATTGCAGAGAATGTTTCAAAGATCATAAACCACAAGAAAGTAGCGATTCTGGGTTTAGTAGATATGATAAAGGTTCTAGTTACAATAGAGATTCAAGAAGTGTAGGTTCTAGGTTTAGCAGAAATGATAGAGGCCCTAGATTTAATCGAGGTTCAGAAGATAATCAACGCGGAGAAATGCACAAAGTAACTTGCGGTGATTGTGGAAATGAATGTGAGATACCATTCAAGCCAAAATATGACAGACCAGTTTATTGCAGAGAATGTTTCAAAAATCATAAACCACAAGAAAGTAGCGATTCTGGGTTTAGTAGATATGATAGAGACAGGACCCCAATTCATAGTAGAGATAATTTTAGAAAACATGAATATCAAAAAAAGACCATAGAATACAATTCTAATCTGAGGCCCAAATTATTTGATATACTCGATAAAAAAGAATGTGTCATCTGTGGATTTGATGATGAAAGAGCATTAGGTTTTGGACAGATTGATGATGAAGAATCCTTTAATTTTGTTCAAAGGGAAAACATTCCTTCATCATGGAAAAAATATGTTTCAGAGCCCGAACTAGCTAAAGAAAAAATACAAATTCTCTGTTTAAACTGTAATCAGTTGAAACAAGAAGAATTTAATGACTGACAATATATCCGAACAAGAAAAAAAAGAATTAACTCCAGAAAAAGGATTTAATCTGGTTGGCATTGATTTTTTTGAGGTTCCAGGAAATCAATTGTATCTGGTTGAGCATTTTGAAATTTACCAGGATATCCTTCGGGCAAAAAAAGACAGAAACCATAGTGATGATTATTTTATTTTATACAAAGATTCAAGAAATGAGTATTGTTGCAGATAAGTAAAGTTTTTTTAATTTAAGGCTCATCACAGAGAAAAAATACAGTCTCCTTGCTTTGGAGACTATGGTACGCATTAACTAGATTATGTGAGCTATTGGGCTTCCAGCTAACACCGCGAGATGTCTCTGACTCGATAGATTCCTTTGAACTTGGTTTCTGTTAAAAAATTAGGGCAAAAAAGAATTACTTTTTGGTTAATTTAAAAAACTAGAGTAGTGGCGGACCTAAAAAAAGCGACAATATGAGGTATGGACCGGATGGGATTTGAACCCATGACCTTAGCGAGATGATTTTCATCTTTACGCCGTGTGAGGGCGTCATCCTAGCCACTAGACGACCGGTCCAAAAGTTTTACAAAAGAAGAACTTTTTGTGTCTTTAGATCCGAGAAAATAACTATTTCTTAACGCCTAAAGCTCTATTTTTTAATCTGAGATATTTATTATGACATTTTCGACATCTTGTAGCAACTATGGAATTTCTAGCACCACAATAAAAGCAGATCTTCATATGGAGACGAGCTTTCACTGCCAATTGTTTTTTTTCTGGGTCTGTGATTGGCATGTAGTCCTCCTAGATTCTCTCACTTTTAATCTAAACGTCTGCAGTTTCTAACTTTCCTGCTAGAAGAATGGGTACTTCGGCTGGTCTTTTTGCAACAGGAACATTTGCCTTGTTAAACATTGCAACTTTTGATTCAGCAGAACCATAATTTCCATAAACAATTGCACCTGCATGCCCCATTTTTTTTTCTTTTGGGGCAGCTCTTCCTGCAATGTATCCAACAATTGGTTTTTTGAAATTAGTATCAATAACATGCTTTGCTAATGTTTCTTCAGAATCCCCACCAATTTCTCCAACGATTACAATTCCTTCTAAATTTGGGTCATCTTTTACCATATCAAAAGCATCAACTAGTCTGGTTCCATTAATTGGATCCCCGCCAATCCCAAGTGTAATGCTTTGACCGAATCCCGCATCAGAAAGGTTATTTGAAATCTCATACAACAAAGTTCCGCTTTTTGATAGTACTGCTATGTTTCCTGGTTTGAAAGGACTGGCAGGCATTATTCCTAACTTGATGATATTTGGAATTAAAACTCCAGGAGTATTGGGCCCAATAACAATAGCATCATTTTTTTTGGCAAACTCTAGGGTTTCTAGCGTATCTCGAACTGGAACATGTTCAGTAATTGCAACTAGGAGTTTTATTCCAGCTTCTAGTGCATCTTTTGCAGCGCCTAGAAAGAATTTGGCTGGAACAAACATTATTGATATTTTAGAACCTGTTGCATCTACTGCTTCTTTTACAGTATTGTAAATTGGAATATTTTCGTGTTTTTTTCCTCCTTTTCCTGGAGTAACACCAGCTACAATGTTAGTTCCATATTCTAACATCCTTTGTGTGTGATATGCTCCGTAGTTTCCAGTCATTCCTTGAACAATAACTGGTTTTTTATTATAATCCGAATCATTAGGATTTCCTTGCAAAATTTCAGCAATATTATGCATTTTTTCTTATTCCAATAACTGCTGCAATAATTGCTTCTTCAACTGATTCAAACAATTTTGTTTGTTGTAAATCTTTTAACATTTCTTTTGATTCTTTTGATTCTGCTCCTTTCAACCTTGCATAAACAGTATGATCAATGAGTTTATTTTTGAATGCCTTAATGAATGCTGAAGCAACAGTTGTAGTCCTAACTATCCCGCCAAAAAGATTTACCAGTATTCCTTTAACGTTTTCCATTTTACTAATTAGAATAAGTGCTTCATAAACTGACTCTTCTGTTGCTCCGCCTCCAACATCAAGAAAACAAGCAGGCTTACCGCCATTATCTGAAAGCATATCCAGTGTTGACATTACTAAACCTGCACCATTCCCAACTACTGCAATGTCTCCGTTTAGTTCAACAAGTGAAAAACCACTTTTTTCTGCTCTCTCTTCAAGCTCAGATTGTTCTAGATATTTTAGCAGCTCAGGATGTCTAAAATTAGAATTGTCATCAGTAATCACTTTTCCATCTAGAGCAATAAGACTATGGTCATCTAGTACTGCAACAGGATTAATCTCTGCAAGTTCAGCCTCCTTTTCAATTGTAAGTTTTGATAATTTTTGTAACATATCAACAAAGTCAGATATAGAATTTCCTTCAAGGCCTATCTCTTTTGCAACTTCTTCAGCAACTTGTTTTTCTACATTGCCTAATCCTACTTCTCTTATTACCTGATTTTTTACTGACTCAATTTCTACTCCTCCTTCAGAGGATGCAATAACAGTGTAACACCTTTTTCCACGATTCAAAAACAATGACAGATAAAGCTCTTTTTTAATTTCAGCCATTTTTTCAAGCAAAATTGCACGAACCTTTTCGCCTTTGATTGACATTTCTAAAATTTGTGGATATTTTAAATTAAATTCATCATCACTATGGCATTTTTGAATTGCTCCAGCCTTTCCTCTCCCTCCAACTGGTACCTGTGCTTTAATTATAAAGGGGAATCCTAATTCCTTTGCATCTTTTTTGCCTTGTTCAAAATCCTTTGAGGTAAGGCCTTTTGGTGTTTTTATTCCATATTGTGCAAATAATTCCTTTGCTTGATATTCTAAGAGACGCATGAAAAATTTTCCGAGCCACGATCTTATATTCTGTTATGGTTATTTCATTTGATTTTCTAGAAGATCGACAGTTTCTAAGAATAAATCTCGACTTTTCCGTAATAATCTCTCCGGAAATTCATCTAAAGTAAAAACTAATTGTTGGTCAAAACTTGGAACTAGAACTCCGCCTGAAGTTACTAGCTGTTCAATAACGTAATCTTTGGTAAGGGTACAGACTATTTCCTCATAGGAGTTATCTTCTTCTTCTAGGGTTTGCCTATACAGAACAATTGGGGAATTTGTCTTTGCAACTGCTAAAGATCCTTTTTGTAATAATTCTCTTAGATGATGTATTTGCCAAGAATCAAGGCTAATTTGCTTGACCATATCTACAATACCCAATTTTCTTATTTATTATGGCTGATGCGCTAAAAGCTAACTAGTTACTACAACAAATCTATGCCTAATTTGATTACTTTTTGTACCTAAAAGGGGGAATTAAATTTTAATATTGAATAAACCGAAAATTTTCAATGGATTATGACGAACTATGCAAAAATATTCTTGGACTAGATTCAAAAATACGGTTTGCTGGAGTCGTAAATACTCAAGGGGTTCAAATTAATAGCATGAATCAGGAGGGAGTTGAAGATTATTTATCCCCTAGTGAATTGAAAATGTCTCTTCATTATTCTATGGTGGAATGGGAAAAATCTAAAAACCTGTCCCATAAAATTGGATACGAGAGAGCGTCGGTTGTAGAATATGACAAGGTTACTTTAATCAGCATCCCACTAAACAGTAGCGATTTATTTGTGGCAAGTATTGAACCTAACGAAGATTATTTTAAAATGATTATGAAAATGAAACCATTAATTCAAAATATTATTAAAGAATAAAAATTGAATCACCCTCTAGGAACGATAAAGTGAGCAGTTTAGTTAATAACTTGCAAATTATTCTACTGAAATCCTTATTTTGTGACCATCAATTTCATCGTCTTTGTATTCCTTGCAGGATTCTGAAAAACTAACTTCCTTTACCCTAACAAGAAATGCTAGCTCTTTTTCATTTCCTTTAATCATTTCAAGTGACTCTGAATCCAAATCTAAAATTGATGCCTTTGTCAAAATATCAGTTGGATTGTATCCACGTTCCTTTCTCAAAGTTTGAAGTCGTCTAGCCAAGTCCTTGATTAGTCCTTTTGCCATCAACTCTTGATTCCTAGTAGTTGAAATGAAAACAACAAAACTATCTCTTTTTGCAACTGCATAACCGTCTTTTGCCTCAAAATCAAATAGGAAATCTTCTTTGTCTAGAGTTATACTTGCACCTTCAATCTCAAAATTATAATTGCCATTTTGATTTAATTTTTCAATAATTTCTTGAGGTTTTGTTTCAGAAAATTGTTTTAATAATAAATTCATGTGGTGCTTTGCCTTTGGGCCAATTTTTTTTCTATCAAGCTCTACTTTAGGAAGAAGGGGAAGATTTTGGCTTTGAAGCTCCAAGACCAGCTCTAATCCTTGAAGATTTTCCATCTCAGTAATACTGAATTTTTCAACATTTAGTTGGGATTTTACTAGTGGAGAAAGTGATTCTAGTTTGGTTTTTTGACCTTTTTGAAGGCAAATTATGGCCTCATTTAATGGCCAGCGCCTCTTGAGCTTTCCCTTCATTCGAGCAGCTGATGATACCGAAACAGTTTCCTTTAGTAAATCAAAGGACTCTTCAACATCAGAGACAATTAGAGATTCATTAGCTGATGGCCAGCTCTCTAAGAGAATACTTTTTTGTTTTCCAAAAGTACACTGGTAAAGATATTCACTAGTAAAGGGGCAAAGCGGATGAATTAACACATCAAGTGTTTTTAGAATTTCATTTAATACTGAATAAATTGCAAATCTTCGATCCTTTTTTGATTCATCGTCATCCCATAACTCCACTCTAGTAATTGGAATGTAAATTTGACTCAATGAATTTATGATAAAATCTTCTAATGCTCTTGCATATTCGTGATATTTGCATTTGTCATTAAACATAACAGAATTTTTAATTAATTTTTGAAGCTTGGATAACAGCCAGATATCTGGCGGCTGTAACAATTTATTTTCTTGAGCCCACTGGATTGTTTTTGAGTCATCAAAATTATCGTACTCGCTATTTTGCTTAAAATACAAATGCAAATGATATAACGTACTTAGAATTTGATAAGGCCTTGACATTAATTCATCTGTGCTAAAGTTTAATGGCTCTATCGGACTTGATTTCCACATGAAATAAAATCGTACAAGGTCAACTGGATATTTTGTTAACAAATCTTCTCCATCAATAACATTGCCCAAGCTTTTGCTCATTTTGTTCCCATTTTTATCAAGTACATGACCATGAAACAAAAATGAATTGTATGGTGAAACTGGGGAATTATTTAAAATCACATTTTCAATGAGTAACGTGTATGCCCAACCTCTAGTTTGATCAATTCCTTCAGTAAAAAACGGGGCTGGTATGAATTTAGAATAAACCTCATCTGATAAAGAAGAGTAAGGCGCAGAACCACTATTGTGCCAAGTATCTAAAACGTAAGGCTCTCGTTTTGTATTAGTACTTCCACATTTTGAACATTTTATAATTACATTATCAATCCAAGGCCTGTGCAGCTCAAAGTTTTCCCCATCTGGTAATTCAGCTGAAGCTTTTATGATTTCATCCTTTGAGAAAAACCAGTCTATATTCTCACAATCTGCACATTTCCAGGCAGGAAGCGGGCATCCCCAGAACCTTTCTCGTGAAATGCACCATGGGTGTTTTTCTTTGATAATTCCTAAAAATCGATTTTTAGGTTGATCAAAAAAATAGTTAACTTTTTCAGCTGCATTAATTGCTTTGTCTCCAAGCTTATCAAGTTTGTAAAACCAACCCTTTCTTGCCAACCAAACAATTGGATGATGTGAACGCCAACACAGTGGATAGCTGTGTTTGATTTTTCCTATTCTGACTAGTGCATTTACATCCTTTAGGTCCTCAACAATTAGTCTATCAGCATCTCTTACAAACTGGTTAGAGTATTTACCAGCTTTTTCAGTAAACTTTACCTCATCATTAATTGGATTGAAAACTTCTACTCCACGTTTATTTGCAATTTTAATATCTTCTTCACCATTTGCAGGAGACAGATGAACTATTCCACTCCCAGCAGTGACATCAACGAACTCTTCAGAAACTGCAACATGATAATTATCTTTTTTTGCACATTCTTGTAATCCTGGTATGTGTTGTAAAAGAGGATGTAGATACTTTTTTCCTTCAAAAACAGAGCCTTTAACTTTTTTTTCTACAGAATAGTCTTCAACCTTTACTTCTTTCATAAATTCTTCTAATCTTGTTTCTCCAACAATCCACATTTCATTTTCAACCTTTACATACACATAGTTTTCTTCAGGATTGAAACCAACCATTGCATCAGTAACTAGTGTAAATGGCATTGTGGTCCATACAATTAAGAAAGATTCTTCTTCTTGCAGTTTGACTTTGTAGTAAAGTGATGGATCCTTTACTTCTTCATATCCTTGGTTAACTTCTGAATGACTAAGTGAAGTTTGGCAGCTAGGACAGTACGCAATTACTGTAAAATCCTCTTGCAAAATTCCATTTTCTTTAGCTTTTTTTAGAAATTGCCATTCTCTTTCAATAAATTCATCTTTGAATGTCCAATATGCATCATCTTGATTAAGGGACATGCCCAAAAGCTTGTCAACTGCTACCCATTTTTGATGATATTTTTTTACAATTTTTTTACATTCTGAGACGAGTTTTTCAATTCCTATTGATTTTAAAACCTCTGTTTTTCCTCCTGTTATTCCAAGTTCTTTTTCAGCCTGAAGCTCAACTGGAAGCCCTTGAGTATCCCATCCAGCATTGAAAATTACCTTATTTCCTCCAAGTGTTTTGTATCTGTACCAAAGGTCTTTGATTACTCGACCTCTAAGATGACCAGCATGAGGAATGCCATTCATGGTTGGAGGTCCTTCTACAAACATTATCTTTTGATCTTTTTTTGATGAATCAAAAATCATTTTTTGCAAATCCAAGTCAGAAAGGTAATTCTTTATTTCTTGTTCGATTTTTTTTGAATTAAATTCCTTTGATAATTGCATCTAAGGTTTTGGTGTAGAACCTGATATTATAAAGTTAGATTAGTTTTAGTTGAAATTTTTGATAATAGTTTTTTTGGAGCACTCTGATTTAATCTTGGAATATATACCAGACTAGAAGAGAAATTTTGTTGGTTAATGTTTTAATCGTTGGTGGTGGAGGGCGTGAACATTCTCTTGGATGGAAGCTTTCACAAAGTTCCAAAGTTGAAAAGGTTTTCTTTGCACCAGGAAATGGTGGAACTGATAATAATGTGGCAATTTCAGTTGATAAAATTGATGAGCTTTCGGAATTTGCTAAAAAAAATAATTGTTTTACAGTAGTTGGTCCTGAAGCACCACTAGCATTAGGAATTGTTGATAAATTCAATGAAAATGGTTTGAAGATTTTTGGACCAACAAAAAAAGCTACTCAACTAGAATCTAGCAAAATTTGGGCAAAGAATTTCATGAAACGTAATGGAATTCAAACTTCCTCATTTGAAATTTTTGATAATGCTCAACAAGCAATAGAATATGTTAAATCAACTGATCATCCTGTTGTCGTAAAAGCTGACGGTCTAGCTGCAGGAAAAGGAGTAATTGTTTGTAACAGTACTACTGAAGCATATTCGGCCATTGATGTCATGTTAGTGAAAAAGATCTTTGGTGATGCAGGTAATAAAATAATTATTGAAGAAAGAATTGATGGAATTGAAGCATCATACATTTCCTTATCTGATGGAAACTCTGTAATCCCTATGGCAACAAGCCAAGACCATAAGAGAATTTATGATAATGATCTTGGACCAAACACTGGAGGGATGGGTGCTTATTCACCTACTCCAATTATTGATGAACAAATGGCTGAAAAAATTCAGAAAAAAATCATCAATAAAACAATAGAATCTATGAAAAATGAAGGTATTCCCTTCAAGGGATTTCTCTATGCAGGAGTGATGATAAAAAATGATGAACCCTATGTTTTAGAATTTAATGTCAGGATGGGTGATCCTGAATGCCAACCAATCATTATGCGAATGGATTCTGATTTGTTTGATTATCTTTTTTCAAGCACAAATGGCAGTCTTTCATCTTTGCCTCAAGTTAAATGGAAAAATCAAAGTGCAGTATGTGTTGTGTTAGCATCAAAAGGATACCCTGAAGCCTATCCAAAAAATGAAGAAATTACCGGACTTGATTTTTCTATTAATGGAACATTTGTTTTTCATGCTGGGACAAAAAGAGATAATGGAAAAGTATTGACTAATGGCGGACGAGTTTTGGGAGTAACAGCACTTGGCAATTCATTGGAGGATGCAATAAAAAATGCATACTCTGCTGCAAACAAAGTAAACTGGCCTCACAAATACTGTAGAAAAGATATTGGAAAAAAAGGACTAGCTCGTCTTTGAGGTTTCAAAAACTTCATCCTCAGTTACTACCCAATCAATTTTGATATCTTTTTCAGAAGAAGGAATTGATTTTATAATTTGTTTAGAATAAGTAAGAGAAATTGTTTTTGCATTAGAAGATGAAAGAAATCTATCGTAGTATCCATATCCATATCCCAATCTAGTTCCATTTTTTGTAATTCCAACTGTCGGAACTAGAACCACATCTACATTTTCAACTATTGGACATTTTTCTTTTGGTTCCATTATTCCAAAATTGCCCTTTTCTAAATCCTTCAGACCTTCTATCTTTCTAAAATTCAACATATCTCCTACAACCTTTGGCAGACAAATCTCTTTA
>CAWTZT010000003.1:0-3757 GCA_963919845.1 Thaumarchaeota archaeon CSP1-1 | reverse complement strand
GCACATAGCAATGGTCATTAAATCTGGTTCAGCAAATGCTGCCCATCTAAGAGAATTAACTGTACCTGATGCAAAATGGTTAGGAGTTTGGGCAACTGATATTGAAAAATATAAACTACCTACTATCCCAATGACTGAATCCGACATTAAAAGAATTAGTGATTTACAAAAAGATCCGAGATATCAAGAAGGAAATTGGAAAAAACAATTAGAAGTTTTTAAAAAAATAAAAAGAAAAGCAGAACTAGAAGCATTTTCAAAATATGGTCTAACAAACATTACTGATAAATACTTGCCAGAAAAATTAGAGTTAGCTAAAAGTTTATAATTTTTTAATTCTGAGTGTCAAAACTCCGTTTCTATATTTGAAATCATTAATTTGCATTTCTTTTGAACCTTCAATGATAACTTCCTTTGTAAATCCACCAGAACCTCTTAGGTAAAGTATTCCATCAACGAGTCTAACCATTACTTTATCTTCAGGACCAGGAATTTCTGCAACAAAAATAGTCTCTTCATCCCCCTTGATAAGATCATAAACCCAACTTTTAGCTTCATGGTCACTAGCTCTATACTTTGGTTTTTGATCTTTTGTCATCTTTTTTACAACTTGAACCCAGTAAATCATGGTAAAGGCTGCAGCACCAATAAGAAAAAAACTTACAAAACCCATACCTGCTCTTTGGGACATTACGTAAATTATTCCTAGGAATAAAATAGCCATTATTGGAATTACAAAATTTAATGATTGTTCATTTGAGTAAGCGCCTTTATTACTTGCCAATTAACTAAAAATTATTTTTAACATAATATAAAGTATTTTTGTTTTTAATCTAATTTTATTAAGAATATGATTATGATGGAATTCTAGTCAATGAATGACATTTAATTATTTCATAAGAATTTAGAAGTATAATGAATTTTGATGAAATAGAAAAAAATCTAATTTCAGAAATTAAACTTACGCCAATACAGGCTAAAGTTTTTCTATTATTAGTAGGTGAAGGAAAAATGGATGTTGCTGAAATTGCATCCAAACTAAAGATTCCAGTTGAAGAAGCTTTGTCTATAGCTAAAACTCTTATTGATTTAGGTGGAATGATTGATTTGTCTGCTACAGAATTTGAAACTATGCATCCTAGATTTACTGCAGTGAACATGTATCGTAGAATGTGTACCAGAGAAAATATAGAATTTAAAAAAAATACTATTGTAGATAACATAGGAATTGCATTAGAGAAACCATATGAAGATGCAAGAACTAATAAAAAAATCGGCTAATTTCAAAATCCAGATAGTTCATATTGAGAACAAAAATTATGTATCAAAATGACTTTAGATCCTGAAACATGTACACATCAACCAGTATATTTTGGTGCAGTTAACATTAACATTAATGAAAGAACAATTGGGTCAGTTGATGTTTGGAGATGTGGTGTTTGTAAAAAACGATTCTGTGAAGAAAAACAACTTGGCATAGAAGCTATTGCAGATATTGTAGGTATGCCAAAGATAGGACCAGATGAAAAATGGGCAGTTCTTGTTAGTAAATTACAAAAAGAAAAGGACAAATGGAAACTTGTAAAATTAAAAGAGAACGGAACAATCAAGTTTGAAACTGTAGATGAAAAATTTTTAGATCTTAAAATTAAAAACTTCCAAATAGAAGATGATCATCATTGGAGTTTTCTTATTGATGAACATTTAGGTAGAGCAGTTGAAATTTAGGTTTTAAGTTTGGATATTAAAATTCACATAAAAAATGTTCATGGAAGTCAGATGGCTGCCAAAATTACTGGAACTTTCGAGATAAACAATAATTCATATCCATTTAATGCTATAGCCTTTGGTAGAATTGGTGGACAAAATATAGGTGCAAAAATTTCAAAAAATACTCAAAAAGAAATTAAAAAATTAGGATACGATGAAGATGAGGTAATTATGGAATTACAAAAAAAATTGTTACAAGGTGATTTATCCCTACCAAAGGGATTAAAGAAAGAAACTTTCGTCGATGATTAAAACTCCGCTTCTTCCAGAGCATGTTCGCAATTACATTGTTTTGTTTTAGGAATCTCATCAATCAATACTGTTAAAAATTTTTTTGTTAATTCAACGTTTTTGGTTAATGTTTCTAATACTTCCTTCGCTGTAACTGCTTTTTCTGCCCATACATCATAGTCTGTAATAGTAGAAATTGAAACATAACAGATTTGTGCTTCTCTGGCAAGCTGACACTCAGGAACAAGCGTCATTCCTATAATATCTGCTCCAGAGGCTTTGAAAAATTTTGATTCAGCTTTGGTTGAAAACCTTGGTCCTTCAATACAAACATAAGTACAATCTTTATGAATTGTTATGTTTTGATTGCTTGTTGCTTTCAAAACAATTTTTTGAAGTTCGGGACAAAATGGTTCTGCAACTGATATGTGAATAACTTTTCCAATGTCTGAAAAAGAACCATTTCTTGATTTGGTAAAATCTAGAAATTGTGAAGGAAGCGCAAAATCTCCTGGCCTTAATTCTTCTTTTAGACTTCCAACAGCTGATGGTGCAATTATTCTTTTAACTCCAAGTTCTTTAAATGCCCAAATGTTTGCTCTAAAATTTATCAAACTAGGGGGAATAGTATGTTTTTTTCCATGTCTTGGAATAAATGCAACTTGTCTTCCTCGGTAACTTCCTAAAGTTATAGAATCTGATGTTTTCCCATACGGAGTGTGAATATCAATTTCTTTACTATCTTGTAATAAACCAGGATCGTAAATTCCAGTTCCCCCAAAAATTCCAATTTCTGCTTGTTCATCCATTAAAATTTCACCAGGGATTTACAATTATACTTGCTAATTCCTTTCATACCATTCAGATCTGTTAATTCAATAATAAAAGCAAAACCTGATATCTTTCCACCCATTTTTTCAATCAATTTTGCAGATGCTTTTGCAGTACCTCCAGTTGCTAAAAGATCATCACAAATTAGGACACGCTTACCCTTTTCTAAAGAATGCTTTTGTATCTCAATAACAGCCTTTCCGTATTCGGTTTTGTAGGAAATTTTTTCTTTCTTTCCAGGTAACTTGCCTTTTTTTCTAATCATAAACATGCCTTTGTTGAATTTTAATGCCAAAGCACAAGCAACTAGAAATCCTCTGGATTCTATTCCTGCTAATATGTCAAAATCTTTTGGATGAAAGTGTTTTGCAAATTCATCTATTACGTAAGACATTGCAGAAGGATCTTGTAAAATGGGACTAAAATCTCTAAAAAGAATGCCTTTCTTAGGAAAATCTGGGAACTCATCTATCCTTTCTTTTAAATTCATAAAGTGTTGGCAAAAGACACAATATAATTTGTTTCTACTTTAGAAAAAATTATTTTAAATCAAAAGTAGTTTCTACTTCATTTTTAATATCAGATGCTTTGATTGTATACTTTCCTGGAGCAAAGTCTTTAGGTACAATCCAAGTTATTTGGAATTCACCAACTCCTGTTGAAAGTACCCTTAATCCTTCTACTACTACTTCACCATCATCTGAAAATATCTCAAAAGTAACCCATTGTGATAAAACAGCTCCATGCCCGCTAAATGTTATAATTTTTCCAGCTGCAGAGGGCACTATATCTTTAACAAATAAGACCATTCCTTCTTCGTCAGCACCGATCACTGTAATCTCTATAGTATCAAAATTGGGACCACTTTTTGCATTAATACTCCATGTTCCAATTTTGGCATCTTTTGGAATTCTAAATGAGCTTT
>CAWTZT010000002.1:0-2676 GCA_963919845.1 Thaumarchaeota archaeon CSP1-1 | reverse complement strand
TTTTTGCCATCCTGTTGAAAAAACAACAGTTGAGTTTTTTGGAATTTTTCCATGTTTTTTTTCAAACTTGAGAATATCACTTTTTGTGATTTCCTGATTTGCCTTTTTTTTGACATTTATCAACAATGCATCGCAAATCAATCTCTTTAGAAGAATTTGATGAATTTTAAGACCATTGTTTATGAAATGATAGGGAGCATCTAAATGAGTGCCAGAATGTGAACTGAGAAGTAGTAGCTCTAAGTTGTAACCATCTCTATGAAGCTTTGACCAAGGGATAAACTGTGGTTTTGGTGAACCAGGAAAGCTGGGAAGATTAGTAGATATAAGTAAAGTAAGATCAATTGGTTTCACGGGTATAGATTAATCCACTTGCTAATCAGTTTTTGAAAATTTATGAAAGATTAAATATTGTTCTCCGAAATTCTGAATGTGCCAACAGCTTATGTTCTTCTTAATTCAGATTTAGGTTCTGATGAAACTATAATTAAAAAAGTAAAAGAAATTCTTGGAAGTGAAGAAAGCGTCAAATATGAAGTTCAGGGCGTATATGGGGTTTATGATATTATTCTAAAAGTAACATCTGAAAATTCTGATATACTTAGATCTGTTATTACTAATAAGATTAGAAAAATAGACAAAGTTCAATCCACTCTTACAATGATGGTTATAGAAGAACAAGAAAAACTATAATTTTTTTATAGCTTCAACAACCTTTAAAATTTCTGATTCTGAATTAAAAAAATGAGGCGATACTCTTAAGATCTTTTTTTCAAAAATCTCACGAACTGTAATAACAATTTTTTGTTTTTCTAATTTTTCAACAACATACTGAGGCTCATATCCTTCAATCAAAAAAGAAACTATACTATTTCTTTTTTCAGGATCTTTAGGTCCATAAAGTGTAATTCCAGATATCCTTGTTAATTCATCACGTAGTAAATTTGCCAAATTTATTATTTTTTTATGGATATTATCTAATCCAAATCGCATTAGATATTCCATAGATTCCTCCAAACCAATAATTCCAATATAATTTCGAAAACCAGTTTGAAACTTTTCAGGAATATCCTTGTAAGCTAGTTTAGTTTTATCATAAACTATTGCAGATTCTCCACCAATTGTCATAGGTTCTAACAAATCACTTGAACTTTTTTTGCAGTAAAATATTCCTGTTCCCATAGGTCCACAAAGCCATTTAGAACCATTAAAGGCCATAAAATCACATTTAGTTTTTTTAAAATCATAATCCCCTATGCAACCAACAGTTTGAGCAGAATCTAAAAAGAAAGGAATATTATTTTTTTCGAGAAACTCACCTATTTCTTCTACTGGAAGAATTGCTCCTGTATTATAAAGTGCATGACTTAAAGCGACTAATTTTGTATTGTTGTCAACTAAATTTTGAAGTTCATCAAGTTCAAAAAAACCGTTTTCATCAATCTCTAAACTTTTCAAGGTTAATTTTTTTTTCAATCGTAACCATGGAAAATAATTTGCATGATGTTCATGACCCATTCCACGAATTACAATATTAGAATTAGAGTTGAATAATAATCCATTTGCAACAATGTTTACTCCATCAGTTGTACTTTGAGTTAAAATTACTTCTTCAGGTTGGCATTTTATAATTTTTGCAACTGCTTTTCTAACTCCAACGAGCTTTTCTTTAATAAAATCCTCTGACTCTATTGAATCAGGCCCAATCTCACTATAGCTAATTTGAAAGTCTGTCATTGCCTTTATACTTGAAAAAGGCATCAATGATACAGAAGCATTATTTAGATAGATTTTTTCTTTACCTGGGAAATCAACAGAAACATCATGTTTAGAATTCATTATTATACTGGATTTAGACTCGTTGGGTGTTGGATAAAAATCCTGAGTCAATACCTAATGATAATTTCAATAACATCAAAAAAATCATTCAACAAAATACAATTAACTCAATTACTTACACTGAACCTTTTTTACAAACGGTTTTTCTTTCAAATTTAATACCCTTAATAAAAAACCCGGTAATTTATCTTGATTTTGATTTATTGTTTAGTGGCTATATTGCCTCAGGAACAATCTCTTCAAACAGTTCTGTAACATTACTTCAACCTACAAGAAGTAACTGGGATGAAATGCTAAAAACCATCTTAAAACAAATTTCACAAGAGAAATCTGTTATCATAATTGATTCAATAAATGGTTTTTATAATTTGTTTTATGAAAAAAAAAATGTTGGAAGGTTAGTAAACAGTCTTATCATGCTTTTTGTATTTTTTTCAAGAATGTCTAATTCTCATCTCTTAATTACTTCCATGGTTAAACAAAAAAACAAAGATGAATGGGTGCTATCCGTAACAGGACGGCATACAGTTGAAACAAAACAAATGACAAAAATTCATCTTGAAAAAAAAGATGGAAACCTCAAAATGACCGTTGTTTCAAACGGAAATAATAAAGAAATACACAGAGCACTCATCAAGTCAGAATTAATTTGAAATTTTTATAAAAATTATTCTATTCCAAGTTATTCTAACATTTTAGAATGACTAAACTAAAGCGATCAAAAAATTTCTATCAATATTATAGAATTTCTAACGGCGTTATAATATGCATTTTTTGGGTAAGTTATATTAAGATCAGAAGCTAGGTTGTATTATAATGCCAGTCGCAATATTACCA
>CAWTZT010000001.1:0-3689 GCA_963919845.1 Thaumarchaeota archaeon CSP1-1 | reverse complement strand
GTAGTTTGTTCTGCTATAAGTGGAATTACTGATGATTTACTAGAAATTTCCAATTTTATTAAAAAGGGAAACAAGGAAAATGCAAATCGTATAGTTACAAAAATAATTAAAAAACACAAACAACTAGCAAAAGAATCTGGCCTTAAATCACACAATCATAGAAAATTATTAGAAGGATTAGATACCCATTTTTCTGAATTTGAAGAATTAATTCATGGAATAATTCTTTTAGGAGAAGTTACTCCACGTTCTTTAGATTATCTAATTTCGTTTGGTGAGAAACTTTCAATTAATTTAATTTCCTATGCTCTATTAGACTTAGGGAGTAAATCTATTCCCCTTACAGGTAAAGAAGTTGGAATTGTAACTGACTCTAATTTTGGAGAAGCTCGTCCTTTAATGGATACAACAAGAATTCGTGTTTCAAAAACAATTGATTCCTTGTTAAACAAAAAGATAATTCCTGTAATTGGTGGATTTGCTGGAGCCGATCAACATGGACATATTACAACTTTTGGACGAGGTGGTTCAGACTATACAGCAACAACTATTGCTTCTTGTATTAAAGCCGATGAAATATGGTTGATGAGTGATGTAGATGGTTTAATGACAGCTGATCCAAAGATCATAAAAAATGCTAAGGTTCTCAAAGAAGTATCTTATGTAGAAGCAATTGAAATGGCTCTTTTTGGAGCAAAACAAATCCATCCTAGAACTTTTGAACCATTGTTATCAAAAAAAATTCCTATGAGAATTCGAAATACATTTAACATAAAAAATCCTGGCACGTTAGTAACTGCTACTCCTGATGCTGCAACTAAAAAGACAGTAAAATGTGTGAGTGCAATACCTCATAATGGTCTCATAGATGTTAGGGGTGGAAGTATGGTGGGGGCTCCAGGAACAGCAGCGAAAATTTTTTCAACATTAGCTCAGGTAGGAGTAAACATAATGATGATATCCCAAAGTCCTTCAGAATCTAGCATTTCAATCGTTTTAAAAAAAACTGATCTTGATCGTGCAGTAAATGCATTGGAAATGTATTTGCTAGGTAAAATTATTAAAAAACTTGAAATTACAACCGATGTCTCAATAATAGCTTTGATAGGTTCTGGGATGCGTGGTACTGTTGGTGTTGCATCAAGAGTTTTTGCTGCAATAGAAAAAAAGAATGTTAATGTCGTGATGATAGCTCAAGGTTCCTCAGAACTTAACATAGCATTTATAGTTAAAGATTCTGGCTGTAAATTAGCAGTCCAGGCTTTGCATGATGAATTTAAATTAGCAAAAATTAACTAATTTTAAATTAGAAAAGTCTGGGAAAAGGGATTTATGTGAACGAAAGATTGGGTTTTCATTGAAAAAAATTTTTGTAATAATAGCAATTAGTATTATAATAACTGGAATTTTTGTGATACCACCTTTAACTGATCAAATGGCAGGTGCAGGTTCTACAAAAAAAGTTCACTTTACTGAAACTATTACATCTTCTCAAGATCCAGGCCAAGGTCATGAAAGTCATCAAGCCACTTTTATTTTATCTCCTAATTCAGGAACCTTGTACGTTGCTACACTTACCTATACCTCTAGCGAACCAGTTGAAATCGCTATTCTACATGAAATAAGTAAGGATGAGGTTAAAGATCAACCCACTTGGACAGTTGATGGAAATACTTTTTATGGTTTATCAATGATTGATCAAGGTTCTAATGCAGGTTCAATAAAATTCACAGGATCAGCTCTTGCTTTACATTCTGATTCAAGTAAATTTACTGCCACAGTAAGTGTAGATGGTTGGATAAGAGGCCAACCAACCGAAATAATTCTACAACAACTAGAACCAGAAGAAGAAGAACCATCACTCAAATTATCAAGATCTAATGTTCCAGCTACCATTCCATTACACATAGGAACTTACGAAGGAGACCCAGTGTACTATATTATCACTAATACAAACGATGAAACTCAAGCTGAATTAATTACTGAAAAACAAAATTGGAAGGTTGAACTTGCACCTCCATTGAGTGAAGCACCTGAAGAATCTTTAAGTGAAATCTATGTGTTCAAAGATGGTATAAAAGGAAAAGGCATTCATGGATTTCAAGATGAAGTTTTTTCAAATACTCCATCTCAAACAGATGAATACAGTGCTTTACGATTAATGACAAATGTTTCATGGAAACCAGATCAAAACCCCGAAATTTTAGATTCAGTAGATGCAATTCTTAATGCATCTGAAGCTAGAAGAATCGAACTTGAAACTACTGAAATTATTTTTAACATGCCACAAATTGTCTGGCCAGATGGACAAATGCAAGTGAGAGAAAATAAAACACTTTCAGATGAGACGGCTTATTCTGGAGGACAAATTTTGAATATTAACCAAACAAACATGACTGTAACTTTTGTAGCTCATAGACAGTGGGGACCAGACGGTAGTACAATTTATTATATTATTACAGATGCTACACCAACTGGTCCTGCTGGGCTGATGGGAGTTACTGATGCACCTACTTTAGCAAACTTGATTACAAATCCAGCAGCAGTTGATTTATACCAATTTTTTGATGGAGTAGAAGGCTCTGGACCTTTTGGATTTCAACCCGGAATAGCTTCTGCTGTTCCCGGAGATGAAACTTATAGTCCAATGTGTAGGATTTTATTGATTTCCTGGAATGATCCAGAACAAGCATCAATTTTAGAAACTAAAGCAGACATTGATGCACTTCATTCTGAAGATCTGATCGAAATCAATCTTGCACGTCCAATGAATAGTGTTCATATAGTTAATTGTCCTTTCATTGATCCATTCCAAGAAATAAAAACCAATTCTACAAACGGATAAATTATCAAAATCTAATTTTAAAACAATTTGGCAGGAAAACTTTTCATTGTTGGCGTTGGCCCCGGTCATCACGATCACATGACTTTTCTAGCTAGGAAAGTAATCGAGGAAAGTGATACAATTGTTGGATATGAGACCTATGTCAATTTAGTCCAAGATCTTATTGAAGGAAAAGATGTGTATCGATACGCAATGACGCAGGAGGTAGAGCGTGCACATCAATGTATAGATCTTGCTAAAGCAGGAAAAATAGTTTCATTGGTGTCCAGCGGTGATCCAGGAATTTATGGTATGGCTGGCTTAATTTATGAAACTCTAGCAGAACAAGGTTGGGACCCTAAATCAGGTCTGCAAGTAGAAATAATTCCAGGCGTGTCTGCTCTAAATTCTTGTGCATCAATAATTGGTTCTCCTCTAATGACTGATTTTGCAGTTCTAAGCATGAGTGATCTTCTTGTTCCTTGGGAAATAATCGTAAAAAGAGTAGAAGCTGCTGCCCAAGGTGATTTTGTTATTGTTATTTACAACCCTTCAAGCAAAAAAAGAATTCATCAATTACAAGATACTCGCAAAATTTTATTGAAATATAGAAAACCATCAACGCCTGTAGCAATCATAAAGGGTGCATATAGGGAAACACAATCTGTAGTTTTGACAGATTTAGAAAACATAGAAAATTTTGCAGACAAGCTAGGAATGATTACTACTGTAATTGTTGGAAATTCCTCTACTTATAATTACAAAGATCTTATGATAAATCCTAGAGGTTACAAATCAAAATATAATCTACAAGAAGAAACAAATCCAGAACTTAAAATAAAATAACTATATATTGTTCAAGAAT